>NZ_JBFUBW010000039.1:0-61788 GCF_056405555.1 Variovorax sp. P1_G12
CACCGGGAGAGCATAGATATCCCTGGTGCTCCTCATCGAACATCTCCGGAAGCGCGCCGACCCGGGAAGCCACGACCGCAACTCCACTTGCGAGAGCCTCCATGACCACATTGGGGCGTCCATCCAAACGGGAGGGAAGCACCAAAATGTCGCAGGCCCGAAGATAGGGTTTGACGTCAGGCACCGAGCCCAGAAGAAGAAACCGATTGACCGGAAACCCCGCCGCCGATATTGCCTCCCGCAGCGCAGCTTCCATCGGTCCCGCGCCAGTCATGATGAATGTCACGTCGGATTTCGATGGCACGCGCTTGGCAATTTCAACGAATCCGAGCGGATCTTTTTCTTCTGACCATCGCCCAAAAAATCCGACCACGGTAGTCCCACTTGGAATTCCAAGTTTCTCCAGCGACTTCGTGCTTTCCGTTGCGGGAGCGTTCTCTTCTAGATCCACGCCACTTTCAACGCAGCAAATTCTATTCTGCAACTCACCTGCATTCATCAACCAATTTTTAACTTCCGTATTCTCCACGAATGTAAGATCAATACAGTAGCTGTATCTTCTATTGTTTTCGGTATGACCTATCGTATTGAAAAGCAAGTCGACAATTTTTAACTCCGGATGCCTAAGCTTAAGTGCCGGCAAATAGTCGTAAAAAAACGAGCTCCCAACAAGCCAAAGGAGATTTATTTTGCGAGTGGCAAATACGTAATCAACGAAATCCTTCCAGCATTCAGTTTTCAAAAAACGTGGAAGATGGAATATTTCAGCCGTAGAACTTTCGAACCAGGACGTCGTGTCGCCGTGAGATCGATCAACCGGGACGGTTGTTAAAATGATCACGCGCCAACCGCATTTCGAGAGATTTGCGACAACGGCGCTGAGAAGTCGCTCTGCGCCACCCAGAATTAGAAATGGCATTGCGAACAGCAATGTCGGTCCTTTAGTCCGCGCCACCTCGTGATTGTGTTTCAGATCCCCAAGCAATTTAAATCTTCGGGGCGGCGGCGAAGCGCTACTCCGCCTCGCGCGTTCAAAGGCTTCGTCGGTAAGCACATCCGCGTTGAATTGTCGGATCAAGAGCTTCTGGGCATCGTTATCCAGGACCGACTCGCTGTTACTCAGCGTGCTACCGTGACTGCGGTAGTGAAGGAGCGGTTCCTGAATATTGATGAAGCGGGCGCCAAGTGCAGCCAAACGAACCCACAACAGCCAATCTTCATGCACGTGACCTGTTTTCGGGTCTGAATCTCGATAGCCGTCGGCCTCTTGCCACAAGGTCTTGCGATACACCGCACAGGTCACCACCTGGTTTCCTTCGATCAGCATGTTCAACGTCGGTTGCTCATGCGGCATCCACACATCCGACTTGTTTCCGAAAAATTGAAGACCAGGAGAGACTACGTCGTACCCAGCGCTTTCCATCACGAAGACAGCCTTCTCGATGTAGGTCGGCGCAAGGCGATCGTCGGCGTCAAGACAACAGATGTATTTGCCGCGAGCGTGGCTGATGCCGAAGTTCCGGTTCGCTCCCGCGCGATGCGGCTTGCTTTGCAGCAACAGCCTCACACGGGAAGATGCTTTCTCCACGGCTTCGATCAATTGCTGACGAGACTCAGCCGAACTGGAACCGCCTTCCACCACGATGATTTCCAGATCCGGGAAGGTTTGCTCTTCCACCGATCGAATAGCTTCCGACACCAGATGGCCATAATTAAAACAGGGGATCACCACGCTCACGAGTGGGCGGTCATCTGGCCAGTCGAGCCCTTCCGGCAAAGGAACCAAGTCGGCAACGACGCATGTTTCAGTCATCAACTTCACTTTGCGAAGCAGCCGCTGCTGATCGGCATTCACAGTCGCTGAGGCTGGGTGCGCCGCTGCGCGCCGGCGTCTGAACTCTCGAACATGGTCACCTAAAGTGCCATTGGCCGTCCACCAGATCAGCTTCGCCAATTGCCCGGTTCGCTTTGCAAGTCGCGGGTAGCGGCGGCTCGCCCTGCGCAAAGCCGCAGTAGCCCGCCAGGTGGTGCTTTGCTCAATCGCAGCTAGGCGGTTCATCAGATCAGACGCATACGCCTCCTGATCCGCGGCTCTGGTTTCAGCGGCAGAGATTTTCTTGCGAAGCGCCGCATCTTTGCGCACGACGGCGGCACCACGCCTGATTTCGAAGGTCAGGGCCTCGGTTGCCCGCTCCGCATTGAGTCGCGCATCGTGTTGAACCGCTTCGAGATCTGCTCTAAGGCGATCTACCTCCTGAGCCGCTCTGTCGATCTGCTCCGCTCTCGAATCCAGCCTTCTAAGATCAAAGGACCAGAGTTGGGCAATCCGCGCAACCAGCGGAGGCGTCATGTCGCGGCTGGGAAGTCTCGCTAGGGATTTGACGAATACATCGGACGCATGCCCGGCGTGCAGGAGATGCAAGTGCGTCGCAGCCCGAGCCTCTTCGTTGGATACGCTGTCAAGATCAGCCGCCATCAGTCGGTCAAAGACTCCCCGCACGCGTTCCGATTGCGCTGGGTCTTTTGTCACCAACCCAACGTAGGTCGAGGCATAGTCCTTGATGACGAGTTCCGAACCCACCAACTGACAGCCGAGGACGGTTTCGACGATATAGCGGATCGACTTCTCGGTGGGATAGTAGATATGCTCGAAAGAGCTTTGCATCCAAGCAACGTTGTTGCCGGAGGGAGACATCACCGGCACTTCGAACAGCAGGAATCCGTCGCTCTTGAGCATCGCGACTGCAGCCTCGAATCCTTGTCGAAAGTCGAGCAGATGTTCAAAGACCGCGATCGAAGTCACGACGTCGAACTCAGATCGATACTGCTTGACCAGTTCGGGAGACAACAGGTCATGGCCGAGTATCTGAATACCCTTCCCACCAGCCTCCGCCGCAGCCTTCGCGTTGACCTCGACTCCGAACCTGTCGAACTCAGGCCCGAATTTCTCCAGCAAGTACCCATCGGCACAGCCAATATCGAGGATTCGCCCCCGGCTGCACAACAGGTTCACCAGCGCCGCGGTCCATCCGAGGCCATGCTCTGCCATGAAGCTGTAGTCTTCATAGCCGCTGTTGCCTCCCTCCACGTAGTAGTTGTCGTCGTAGTACTCCTCCGTGCTTTCGGGAAGTTGAGCAACGACACCCAGACCGCAATACGTGCACTGCTTTATCTCGACGCCATCCCCTCGAATGGAGAAATGCTTGAAATCTGTCCCGGAACAGGCGTTACAAATCATGGGAGGGGGTTCAATCGTGTTTTCAGTATTGGGAAAGCCAAGGAAGTTCTCTCGATGAACGCAGTCATCGAGAGACTCGCTCCGTCTCAGTCTGCGCTGACCTCGAGTCGAGCGCTTCTCAGGATGCTTTCCAGGAGGGGACGGATGTCGGGAGATGAAGGAGTCAGACCGAGTGACCGCAGTTCGGTCGGATCTCCAATGAACGAACGCACGTCACTGTTGCCACGCCGGGACGCGTCACACTGCAATTCCACCGGAATCCCCGAGATCTCGATCAAACTCTCGGTCAATTCCTGCAATCGAAGACCCTTGCCGGTACATACATTGACGATGTCGACCGAGCCCTGGTGCTTCAATGCGAGCGCCACGAAAAGACTTGCGGCAGCCCGGACGTCCATGAAGTCCCGCACGACATCAAGATCTCCGGTAGTCAGCACACCGCCGCGTTCGTCCATCATTGCGATCTGGTGTGCAAAACTCCCCAACGCCAGTGACTTCGGCATGCCGGGCCCGATGGGATTGAAAAGCCGGGCAACCGCGACGGGCAGCCCGCGCATCCTGGCAGAAAGTGCATGGCCGGTTTGAGCGAGTTTGCTGATGCCGTATGCGGTGTTGGGCCGGCAAGAAAAGTCTTCCCTGACGGGAAGTTGCGCCTCCGGGACCGGTCCATACTCTGCGGCGCTTCCAGCCAGAAGCACGTGTGGCTTGCGCGACATGGCAAGCGATGCATCCAGCAGATTTGCCGCGAAAACGACGTTGGCTCCGTACAAATCCGCATAGTTGCCGGCGGAAGATATGCCAGCAAGATGAATGACAAACTCAGGATCAACCGATCGGAGCAGGTCTTGCACCGCAATCGCATCCTCAGGGGATTCGAGCACGCGACACTGCTCGCCAGCCACGGCCGCGCGCTCGCGCCTGCTCACCGCGATGGCATCAAGTCCGCGCGCACGCAGTTCTTCGAGAACCGCGCGGCCCAGGAATCCACTGGCCCCCGTGACAAGTACGCGCATGGCCTACGCGGGCAGGAAGAGCTCGCGGTTCTCGTCGAACATCTTCTGAGCAGTTGAATAGTCGTCTGGGCGACCGATGTCGAGCCAGAAGCTCTCCGCCTGTTGATGGCAGTGCACTTTCCTGCCGCCATTGAGCAGTTTCATCAACAGATCCGGCATGTCCAAATGGACGCCAGCCTGGACGTGAGGGGCAATGGCATCGCGATTGAGYACGTAGAGGCCCATGCTGACCAGGTGCTTGCTCATCGGCTTTTCCAGATACCCCTTGAGGTTCATGTCCGAGTCGACCTGAATGAGCCCGAAGTCAATTTTGACCTCGCGCTCGTAGACGCAGATCGTTGCGTCCGACTGCCGCTCCGAGTGCGTTTGGATCAGCTTTTCAATGTTGAATGTCGTGAGCAAATCACCGTTCGTGACGATGAAGTTTTCGCCGACTTTTTGCAACAGCGTCCCCAAGGGACCGGCTGTTCCCAGCGGGCTATCCTCAAGACTGTAGTCAATCTTCAGGCCGAACCTGGAACCGTCACCGCAGAAGGCGCGAATCAGGTGATGTAAGTGATTGACCGCGAGGAACACCTCGTCAACTCCCGCACGACGAAGTTGATGCAATAGAAGCTCCAACACGGGCATATCGCCCAGCGGCATGAGAGGCTTCGGAAACGACGCCGTGAAGGGCTGCAATCGCGTTCCCTTGCCCCCGGCCATGATGACTGCTTTCATTTTTAACACCCCAGAACAGGAAGGCTTTTAGACGGTGTAGACCGTCGGCCGATACAGGTGAATGTTCTTGCGCACGAAGTCAATGCTCTGCAAAAGGCCTTCGTCCAGATCTACCTTGGGACTCCATCCCATGGCCTTGGCGGCAAGGGAATTGTCCGAAACGAGTTTGAGCACTTCGCTCTTCTCGGGACGCATGCGCGCCGCGTCGGCGACGATTTTCCTTTCGACGCCCATCAATCGAAGAATCCGCTCCGCGAAATGACCGATGGTGAACGTGGAGCCCGTGCCCAGATTGATGGTTTCACCTTCGATCCCCGGCRTCACCGCGGCAGCAACAAAGCCAGCGACAGTGTCGGTGACGAATGTCATGTCGCGCTCCGGAGTCAGAGATCCAAGCTTGATCTCGTCCTGCGTCAGCGCCTGCGAAATGATGGTAGGAATGAAGGCTCTGGCTGATTGCCTCGGCCCGAACGTGTTGAAGGGCCGCAGCGTTACGACCCCGGTATCGAAAGACCGGTAGTAGCTTTCTGCCATCTTGTCGGCGCCGATCTTCGAAGCCGAATAGGGGGACTGGCCCTGCAGCGGGTGCGATTCGTCGATCGGAACACGCATCGCTGTTCCATAGACCTCCGACGTACTAGTGTGCACGACGCGGCGCACCGACAGCCGGCGTGCCGCCTCCAGAACATTCAGCGTTCCTTCGACATTCGTGCGGACATAGCTTCGCGGCGCCACGTACGAGTATGGAATTGCGATCAACGCGGCAAGATGGCAAACGGTGTCGATGCCTTGCATCGCATGAAAGACGAAATCTCCGTCGTCGATGTTCCCAGCCACGACGCGGAAGTTTCCCTTTATGTCGTCGGCAACGAATTCCAGATTTCCCCAACTGGAGGCAGAACCATAGCGAACCATCGCCGTAACGTCCGCGCCAGCGCGAACCAGCGCCTCAACGAGGTGACTGCCAATGAATCCGCCTGCGCCCGTAACCAGATACTTTTGGCCGGGGATGACACTATTTGAAGATGACTGCATAGCTTGTACTTGAGGTAAGAAAATCGTGGTGGCAGAAGTGTTCAGGAGCGGATCTTGTCGCTCAACAGGCGGTTGAGGTATTTCCCGTACCCATTCTTCTGAAGCGGCAGAGCCAGACTCGCCAACTGCTGGTCATCGATGAAGCCGTGCCGCCATGCAATCTCTTCGGGACAAGCAATCTTCAGACCTTGCCGATGCTCCAGCGTCGCAATGAACTGACTCGCTTCGAGCAAGCTTTCGTGCGTGCCCGTATCAAGCCATGCATAGCCGCGCTGCATGATCTGGACATTCAGCTTGCCGAGGTCCAGATAGGCTTGATTGACTGCAGTGATCTCCAGTTCACCGCGCGCGCTCGGCTTGACCGCCCGGGCAATGTCGATCACCCGACTGTCGTAAAAATAAAGCCCGGTCACCGCATAACTGCTCTTGGGTTCGACCGGCTTCTCCTCGATGCTGCTCGCCTTTCCATTCGCATCGAAGGCCACCACACCATAGCGTTCGGGATCTTGAACGTGGTACGCAAACACCGTCGCCCCGGTTGCGTTCGAGTCTGCATCGCTCAGCAGATTCTCGAGGTCGTGCCCGTAGAAGATGTTGTCCCCCAGCACCAGCGCACTCGGCGAATTCCCCACGAACTTGTCGCCGATGATGAAGGCCTGTGCCAGCCCGTCCGGACTCGGCTGCACCGCATACTGCAGATTGATGCCCCACTGGCTCCCATCGCCCAGCAACTGCTGGAATCGCGGCGTGTCTTGCGGCGTGCTGATGATCAGGATGTCGCGCATGCCACCCAGCATCAGCGTGCTCAACGGGTAGTAGATCATCGGCTTGTCGTACACCGGCAGGAGCTGCTTGCTCATCGCGAGTGTGGCCGGATGAAGCCGGGTGCCGGAKCCACCGGCCAGGATGATGCCTTTGCGTTGGGTCATTCTTTTGGATCGTGGAATTACAGGGTCTCGGCCAGCATGCGCGCCACGCCGACCTGCCAGTGCGGCAGCTTCAGCCCGAAAGCGGCTTGCAGCTTGTCGGTGTTCAGCCGGGAATTATGTGGGCGTACCGCCGGCGTGGGGAACGCGCTCGTCGGCACCGCCTCGACGGCTGCCGGCGATGCCTTCAGGGCCACGCCTGCCGTTTGCGCCTGTTGCAGGACGAACCGCGCATAGCCATGCCACGTCGTCTCGCCGCCAGCCACCAAGTGATAGAGCCCCGCCTTGGCCGGGTCGCTCAGCGTCGCCCGGATGGCATGGGCCGTGACATCGGCCAGCAACTCGGCGCCGGTCGGCGCGCCGAACTGGTCGTCGATCACGGTGAGCCGGTCTCGTTCCCTGGCCAGGCGCAGCATGGTCTTGGCGAAGTTCCCGCCGCGCGCCGCATAGACCCAGCTGGTGCGAAAGATCAGGTGGCGCGCGCAGTTCTGCGCGACCAGCCGATCGCCTTCGAGCTTGGTGCTGCCGTAAACGCTGAGCGGCCCGGTGGGGTCGTCCTCGCGCCAGGGCCTGCTGCCGCTGCCGTCGAAAACATAGTCGGTCGAGTAGTGCACCATCAGCGCGCCGATCTGCTGCGCCGCCTGCGCCACCACGCCGGGTGACGTCGCGTTCAGCTTGCGCGCGAACTCGGGCTCGCTCTCGGCCTTGTCGACCGCGGTGTGCGCGGCCGAATTCACGATCACGTCGGGCCGCACCTTCAGCACCGTCTCGGCCAATTGCTCCGGGTGGCTGAAATCGGCATGCAGATCGGTGCTGGCGGAGCCCAGCGCCACCAGTTCGCCCAGCGGCGCCAGACTGCGCTGCAGCTCCCAGCCCACCTGCCCGCTCTTGCCGAGCAGCAGGAGCTTCATGCCGCCGCCTTCGCGGGCGCAGCGTCGTACTGCTTCTGCACCCATTCGCGGTAAGCGCCGCTCTGCACGTTGCCCACCCACTCGCCGTTGGCCAGATACCACTCGACCGTCTTGCGGATGCCGGTATCGAAGGTCTCGGCCGGCTTCCAGCCCAGTTCGCGCTCGAGCTTGCGCGCATCGATCGCGTAGCGGCGGTCGTGCCCGGGGCGGTCGGTCACGTAGGTGATCTGCTCGCGGTAGCTCTTGCCGTCGGCGCGCGGACGCAGTTCGTCGAACAGCGCGCAGACCGTGTTGACGATCTCGATGTTGGGTTTCTCGTTCCAGCCGCCGACGTTGTAGGTTTCGCCGAGCCGGCCGGCCTCCAGCACGCGGCGGATCGCGCTGCAATGGTCCTTGACATAGAGCCAGTCGCGCACCTGCATGCCGTCGCCGTACACCGGCAGTGCTTTGCCGGCGAGCGCGTTGACGATCATCAGCGGGATGAGCTTTTCGGGGAAATGGAAGGGCCCGTAGTTGTTCGAGCAGTTGGTCGTGAGAACGGGCAGGCCGTAGGTGTGGTGCCAGGCCCGCACCAGATGGTCGCTGGCCGCCTTGCTGGCCGAGTAGGGGCTGTTGGGCTCGTACTTGTTCTCTTCGGTGAAGGCCGGATCGGTGGCCGAGAGCGACCCGTACACCTCGTCGGTCGAGACGTGAAGGAAGCGGAAAGCCGATTTCTGCTCCGCAGGGAGGGTGCCCCAGTAGCCCCGGACCGACTCGAGCAGCCGGAAGCTGCCGAGCACGTTGGTCTGGACGAAGTCTTCCGGGCCATGGATCGAACGGTCGACATGCGACTCGGCGGCGAAGTTGACGACGGCCCGAGGCTTGTGCTCGGCCAGCAACCGGCCGACCAGGGCGCTGTCGCCGATATCGCCCTGAACGAAGACGTGCCTGGCATTGCCCTTGAGGGACGCCAGCGTCTCGAGGTTGCCGGCGTAGGTCAGCTTGTCCAGATTAACGACGGCCTCGTTGCCTTGCGCAATCCAGTCGAGAACGAAATTGGCACCGATGAAGCCGGCGCCCCCGGTTACCAGGATCATTGAGGGTCCCTCGTTATTAGTCAGATGTACGAATGTCGCCTACCGGCGCGCGAACCGGGGATTATCCCATCTGTGAAAGTTTCCCTTCGAAGCTAGAACTTAGCCTCTACATCCGTCCCGACACCGCGGCTAGAGTCGCAGTGCCACACCAAGGATCACCCATGCCGACCCCAGACGACGAAAAGCCCACCGACCGCATCAAGGACTCCGCCCAGCAGATCTGGCTGGCCGGGCTCGGCGCCTTCGCCAAGATGCAGCAGGAAGGCAGCAAGGCCTTCGAAGCGCTCGTGAAGGACGGCGCGGGCGTGCAGAAGAAGACCCAGCAGGCCGCGGAAGAGACGCTGGCACAGGCCCAGGCGCGGATGGCCGGTTTCGCGAGCGAGTTCGGAACCAAGGCCGCGGGCAGCTGGGGCAAGCTCGAGAACATCTTCGAGGACCGGGTCGCTCGGGCCCTCGAGAAGCTCGGCGTGCCGTCGGCTCAGGAAGTCGAGGCGCTGCGGACCCGGGTGGAGGCGCTCGAGGCGCAGCTGAAACGTCAGGGCGGCGCTGGCGCCACCGCACGCGCAGCCATTCCCCGCAAACCCTCCCAACGACACAAGCCCGGCGACGCCAGCTGACCCCGAGCTGATTCCCTGGAAGGCACCCAGCAGGTGCCGCCCCCCTCCCCGCGCCCCTTGGACTTGCGCTAGAGTGTTCCAACGAGACAAACCGGGGCTACGACATGGCCAAGAAAGCGCCACGCCGAACTGCGCAACGCATCCTCGAAGCCGCACTTGACCTGTTCAACCGGTTCGGGGAACCGAACGTCTCGACCACCCTGGTGGCCGGCGAACTCAACATCAGCCCCGGCAATCTCTATTACCACTATCCCGCCAAGGACGAGCTGATCAACCGGCTCTACGAAGGCTACGAGACCGAGTTGCTGGAACTCCTGCACGCGAGCGAAGGCGTGCACGACGTGGAGGACGCCTGGTTCTTCATGCACAGCCTGTTCGAGCTGATCTGGCGCTACCGTTTCCTCTACCGGGACCTGAACGACCTGCTGAGCAAGAACCGGCATCTCGAAACCCAGTTCCAGCTGGTGCTCAAGCACAAGGTGCGCGCCATTCGCGTCCTGCTCGCCGGCCTGGGCCGCGCCGGGCACCTGGACATCGATGCGCGCGAGGTCGACACGCTGGCGCAGAGCATGGTGGTGGTGCTGACCTACTGGCTCAGCTACGAATACGTTCGCAACCCGCGCGAGGCGCTGGAGCCGGCCCACGCTCAGGGCGCCCTGCTGCGCGGCGCGCATCACACGCTGCATCTGCTGGCGCCCTACCTGGCGACGGAACAACGGCGGCATTTGCTGACGCTCAGCACCGCCTATGCCGGCGAAGATCAACCTGCGACGGCCTGACTTCTCATTTTTTTCGAATGAACCCACCGCACCTCGAACCGCTCTCGCTGCTGTCGCCCGCGGACCCCGACGCGGCCGGACCGTGGGCCTGGACCCGGCTGCCTTACCCCGATGCGCCCCGTTTCAGTGCCGCCGACCTGCACCTGCACTGGCCCCGGCTGCATGCGGGCCAGGGCGTCTCGCCGCCCGAGCAAGGCCCGCTGGCGGACGGCTGGGCGGCCTACCACAGCGGCGAGTTCGAGCGCGCCGCCGCCCTCGGCCTGGCGCACGGCCACGAGGGCCTGGCGCTCGCCAACCAGGCGACGGCCATCTACGCCAACTACCTCGAGCCCCGCGAATCCGTGCGGCTGGCGTTGTTCAAGCAGGTGGCCGAGCGCGCCACCGCGCAAATCGCCGCCGATCCCGACAACTGCCAGGCGCTCTATTGGCAGGCTTATGCGCTGGGACGCTACAGCCAGGGCATCAGCGTCGCACGGGCGCTGGCGCAGGGCCTGGGGACCAAGGTCAAGGGGGCGCTGGAGCACGTGATCGAGTTGCGGCCGCTGCATGCCGACGCCCATGTGGCACTGGCCGCCTTCCATGCCGAGGTGATCGACAAGGTCGGCTCGCTGGTCGGGCGCATGACCTACGGCGTTCGGACCGACACCGCGGTCGCGCTGTTCGAGCGCGGGCTCCAGCTCAACCCACACTCGGCCGGCGCGCTCATGGAATACGCCCGCGGCCTGCTAATGCTGCATGGCGACTCGCGCATGGGCGACGCAACCCGGCTCTACGAGAAGGCGGCCCGACTCGAACCGGCCGACGCACGCGAGAAGCTCGACGTCGAACTGGCGCGCGCGGGGTTGATCGACTGAACCTCTGGGTTTCTAAACGGCACCGTCACTTAAGATCGCGTTTCGTTCCCTTTCCAAGCCCCCGTTTTCATGTCCGACCTGAACACCCTGTTCGAAACCGCCCAAGCCAACTCCAAGCTGCTCGCAGAGCGCCCGGACAATCCCACCCTGCTGAAGATCTACGGCCTGTTCAAGCAGGCCACGGCCGGCGACAACAGCGAGAAAAAGCCCAGTTTCAGCGACATCGTGGCGCGTGCCAAGTGGGATGCCTGGACCGCGCGCAAGGGCCTCAGCCCCGACGAGGCGAAGCAACAGTACATCGACCTGATCGAATCACTGAGATAGGCTCGCCCCCAGGTCGGGCTCACTTCGTGTAGCCCTCCCACCCCCTGCCGGGGGCAACACCAGCGGCCCGGCGAAGCCGGTTCCGCGGTGGCACTGTTGCTCGCCCCCAGGTCGGGCTCACTTCGTGTAGCCCTCCCACCCCCTACCGGGGGCAACACCAGCGGCCCGGCAAAGCCGGTTCCGCGGTGTTTCACCAACGGGCCTGGCTGCGCCGGCCAACGGCGACTTGCGCTCAACGAAGGCTCGCTACGGGTTGCGCGGATGTCGTGAGCGCCTGTCGGCGCTCGGCCTGGGGTAGCTCGGCCAGCCGCCTGGCGGCGGCATAGAAGCGCGGCCAGTCCTCGCCTTCGCGCTCGAACAGCGCCTCGAAACCGGGCACCAGTTCGTCGTAGGCGGCCTGGGCGCCGAAGGTCGCGTTGTTGGCCCGCGCCACCCAGCCGTCGTAGGCGCCCTGGCGCGGACCGCTCCAGCCGGCACGCGACACCGCGTAACGCTGGCGGAAATCCTCCATCACGGACTTCTTCATGGCGTCGACCGCCGGCCAGTCCTGCGCCTTGGCTTCCCGGGAGGCATAGACCTTTTCCAGCGCACGCCGCGTTTCGGCCGTCAGCGCCCGGAACTGCTGGCGCCGGGCGTCGAACTGCGCGTACTCCACCCGCGCGGCTTCGGTGGCCTGGGTCTTGAGCCAGCGCGCGCCGCCGATACGCTCCACTGCGGTGGCGAAGGATTCGTTGAACATGGTGTCGTCGGGCACATACAGCACCTGGTGCGCGAGTTCGTGGAACACCAGGCGCGCCAGTTCGCCTTCCGGATAGCCGATGAAGGTCGACAGGAGCGGGTCGCCGCCGGCCCAGTTCATCCAGCCGAGGGTCGAGTACGCCGGCACCGGGTAGACCGCGGTTTCCAGGCCTCGCGCCTCCTGGGCAGCGGCCTCGCCCTTCGCGGCCGCCTCGTCGTAGTAGCCGCGATAGCCGACGCAGCCGGCGACCGGGAAGCACCAGGTCTTGAGCGTCAGCGAATGCGGCGGCGCGGCCACCACGTTCCAGAGCGCGGCGTTGCGGTGCAGGTCGGCATAGGACTTGTAGCTGGCGTTGTCGGGCAGGCCGAGCTCGGCCACCGCGAACTGGCGGATGCGCTGCGTGAGCGCCAGCTTGGTCTTGAGCGCCTCGGAGGTGGCCGGGTCTTCGAGCCACTGCGGCACCGGACGGGCGGCGCGCATGAGCCCCAGGTGGCCGCTGGCCGATTGCCAGTAGTAGCCGAGGTCGGCACAACCCGCCAGCAGCGCCGCAGCGGCGAGCACCGCCAGCGCCGCCGCGCCGCGCCGGCCGGGCCTCATGGCGTGACCGCTTCGGCGACGGCCTCGACCTCGACCAGGCAGTCGTAGAAGGTGGGCCCGCGCCCGATGTCGGTCAGCCGCTGGCTGGTGAGCTGGTTGACGTTGGTGCCGTCCAGCCCGAGCTTGCGCCACCAGATGCCCAGGCCGTGCACCACGCCCGGACGGGCGCGGCGCGAGACCTCGGCGCGGCAGCGGTGCTCGCCGCGCCGGTTGAAGACGCGCACCGTGGCGCCGTCGGCGATGCCGCGCGCCGCCGCGTCGGCTTCATGGATCTCGAGCAGGGGCTCGCCCTCGATCGCGCGCAGGCTGCGCACGTTGACGAAGCTCGAGTTGAGGAAGTTGCGCGCGGGCGGCGAGATCATCGCGAGCGGGAACGCCTTCGAACTGCCTGCCGGCTCGTAGTTGGGCACATGGTCGGGCAGTCCATCCTGGCCCGTCGCCGCCAGCCGCTCGCTGAAGAATTCGCAGCGCCCCGATGGCGTTGGAAAATTGCCTTCGGCGTAGGGCGCATCGGCCAGCTTGAGGCTCGTGAAGCCCTGCGCCTGCAACTGCCCGAAATCGACCACGTCGGCGGCGAAGGCGCTGCGGCAGATTGCCTCGTCGTCGTCCGAGAAGCAGGGTTCGTCGAAGCCCATGCGGCGGGCCAGCTCGCGGAATACCCAGGTGTTGCTGCGGGCCTGGCCGCGCGGCGCGATCGCCGGCCGGTTCAGCAGCACGTCGGTGTGGCCATAGCTGGTGTGGATGTCCCAGTGCTCGAGCTGCGTGGTGGCCGGCAGCACGTAGTCGGCGTAGTCGGCGGTATCGGTCTGGAACTGCTCCAGCACCACGGTGAAGAGATCCTCGCGGGCAAAGCCCGCCACCACCTTGCCCGAGTCGGGCGCGACCGCGACCGGGTTGCTGTTGTAGACGATCAGGGCCTCGATCGGATTCGCGGTGTCGGCGAGCGCGTCGCCGATCGTGCTCATGTTGATGGTCCGCGGCCGCCGGCCGGCCAGCAGGTCGGGCCGCTGCAGGGCCGCCCGGTTCACCGGGTACAGGCCCGAGCTGCTCAGCAGCAGGCCGCCGGCCCGATGGCGCCAGGCACCGACCAGTGCCGGCAGGCAGGCCACGGCGCGTGCCGCGTTGCCGCCGCCGCGCACGCGCTGCATGCCGTAGTTGAGGCGGATGGCGGCCGGTTGGGTGGTGCCGTAGGCGCGCGCCAGCGCCACGATTTGCGCCTCGGGCACCCCGCAGACCGCGGCAGCCCGGGCCGGTGGCCATTGCAGCGCGCGCTCGCGCAGCCGGTCCCAGCCCACGGTGTGGCGCTCGATGTAGTCGGGGTCGAGCCAGTCGTTCACGATCAGCTCGTGCATCAGGGCCAGCGCCAGCGCCGCGTCGGTGCCGGGCAGCAGCGCCACGTGCTCGTCGCACTTGTCGGCGGTCTCGGTCTTGCGCGGGTCGATGCACACCAGCCGCGCGCCGGCGCGCCTGGCGGCCTGGGCGTGGCGCCAGAAGTGCAGGTTGCTCGCGATCGAGTTGCTGCCCCAGATCAGGATCAGCTTCGCTTCCGCGAAGAACTCGACCCGCATGCCCACCTTTCCGCCCAACGTAAAGCTTAAGGCTTCACCCCCGGCGGTCGAGCAGATCGTGCGGTCCAGCAGGGACGCGCCGAGCTTGTGGAAAAAACGACGGTCCATCGATTCGCCCTGCACCAGACCCATGGTTCCGGCATAGCTGTAGGGCACAATCGTTTCGGGATTGTTACTTTTGAGCACCTGGAGACGGGCGGCGATGTCGTCGAGCGCCGCGTCCCAGCTCACCGGCTCGAAGCGGCCGCTGCCCTTCGGGCCCGAGCGCTTCAGAGGTTGCACGAGGCGCTCGGCATGGTCGTTGCGTTCGATGTAGCGCGAGACCTTGGTGCAGAGCACGCCCGCGGTGTGTCGATGCTCGGGATTGCCTTGCAGCTTGATGGCCACGCCGTCCTGCACGGTGGTGACGAGGGCGCAGGTGTCGGGGCAGTCGTGCGGGCAGGCGCCGAGCACCTGGGTCACGGGATTTGCAGGAGTGTGGAAAGTCATGATTCGACCGGGGCGAGGACCAACGGGCGAGTCTAGTTTGTACGCCGCGAACGCGGGCGAAGGGGTTTTCAGGATGATCCATCGCAGGCACTTTTCGATCGCCACCGGTGCCGCGGCGCTCGGCGGCTTCCGCTTCGCGCGGGCGCAGAGCGACAGCCCGATCGTGCTGGGCCAGTCGGCGCCCTTCAGCGGACCGGCGGCGCAGCTCGGCATCCAGTTCTACGAGGGCGCCAAGCTCTTCCTCGACCAGTACAACGCGCAGCCGGGCCACCGCGAGGTGCAGATCAGGTTCCTGGACGACGGCTACGAGCCCGATCGCTGCGCCGCCAACACGAAGAAGCTGATCGATGACGAGGCCTTCGCGCTGTTCGGCTACATCGGCACGCCGACCAGCCTGGCGGCGCTGCCGCTGGCGGTGAACGCGAAGATCCCGTTCGTTGCGCCCTTCACCGGCGCCATGGCGCTGCGCGAGCCGTTCCAGCGCAATGTGTTCCACCTGCGCGCCTCGTACAACGACGAGACCGCGCTGATCGTCAAGCAGCTCACCCACCTGGGGCTGAAGAAGATCGCGGTCTTCTACCAGAACGACGCCTACGGCAAGGCGGGCCTCGACGGCGTGACGCTGGCGCTGGCGCAGCTGGACCTGAAGCCGGCCGCGCTGGCCACGGTCGAGCGCAACTCGGTCGACGTGGCCGCCGCGGCCAGGACCATCGCGGCCGCGAAGCCGGATGCGGTGGTCCAGGTCAGTGCCTACAAGTCCTGCGCCGCCTTCATCCGCGAGGCGCGCAGGGCGGGCTATGGCGGGACCTTCTTCAACGTCTCTTTCGTCGGCACGCAGGCGCTGGCCGACGAGCTCGGCAGGGATGGGGCCGGCGTGGTCGTGACGCAGGTCGTCCCGTCGCCCTACAACGCGGCCAACGGCATCACGCGCGAATTCAACGAGGCGCTGCGCAAGGGCGGCAGCGCCACCAAGGCCAATTTCTCCAGCCTGGAGGGCTATCTGGCGGCCAAGGTGCTGGTCGAAGGCCTGCGCCGGGCACCGGGCAAGGCCACGCGCGAGGGGCTGATCGCCGGTCTCGAGAGCATCGACCGGCAGCAGTTCGGCGGCTTCGAGGTCTCTTTCTCGCCACGCAACCACGTGGCGTCGAGGTTCGTCGAGCTGTCGATGATCACCGGCGACGGCCGAATAAGAACGTAGCTCGCCCCCAGGTTGCCCGGCACTTCGTGTCCGGGCGCCCACCCCCTACCGGGGGCAACACCAGCGGCCCGGCAGAGCCGGTTCCGCGGTGTTCCACCAACGGGCCTGGCTGCGCCGGCCAAAAACAATGGGCGCTGTGGTTGTTCGACGGCTGCGCGCAGCGCGCCTGTTCGTGGGCAGCCGCGGAACCGGCTTCGCCGGGCCGCTGGCTGCGCCCCCCGGTAGGGGGGTGGGCGCCCCGACACGAAGTGCGGGGCAACCTGGGGGGCGAGCCCGTTACCTCGGGGAGAGCCCATCCACCGTTTGGAACATGGCCTGGCGGGCCTGGCTGATGATCTGGCCGCGCCAGGCATCGGTGTCGGTGTAGAAGGCCTCCAGCATCTTCGAGCGGATCGACGCCGCCAGATCGGCCGGGGCTTCCGGATGCTTGTGCAGCCAATGGTCGGCCCGGAGCGCACCCACCACCTCCATCACGGACACGGTGCCGTATTCGAGCGCGATGCCGGTGTACTCGGCCTGCGGGCATTCCTCGTAGACCGAGCCCCACATCAGCCCCGTCAGGAAGGCCGAGGTCGACGAGCCGTCGTAGATCGAGGTCACGGGTGCGGCCGGCGTGCCCCACCACGCGTTGGCGCGCGCATAGGCGGCCTTGTCGTCCCGGCAGGAAAAGATGCGTTCGCCGAGGCCGTTGGGACCCAGCCCCGTGTGAAGGTCGATCCAGGCCAGCTGGCGCGCCGCCTGCACCTGGGTGCGCAAGACCTCGCGCAGGGTGTTGTTGCTCCAGGTCGGGGCCTTGCCGCCGAAGAACAGGCCGTCCTCGAACTGGTACTGGCCGCGGGTCACGGCCGCCTGGTAGGCGGTCGCCCCGTTCTTTTCGATCCAGGCCGTGATCGCGGCCTCGTTGGCGGCGGAGGGCGGCCACTGTTCGGGCAGCAGCAGCGCGTGCAGTTCGGCGTACGCCTCGTTCACCGGCAGCGGTTGAGCGAAATCGAAGAAGTTGCGGTTCAGGTCGCAGCCCTCGTTCGTCACGCGGCGGCCATGCGAGAAACCATGCGGATTGAGCGCATGCACGTACAGCACGGCCACACCCTGCGCCTTCGCCTTCTCGCGCCATTCGGCATCGTGCAGCGCGAACACCTGCACACCGCTGCCGCAGTGGCCCTCGACCCCGTGGCAGGCGCTGGTCAGGATCAGCAGACGCTCGGCCTGCGGATCGCCGTCGAGCGCCACGTCCATCGCGAGCTCTTCGCCATCGCGTCCCTTCAAGGGGTGGACGTGGGAGCGCACCGCGAGCCCGGCTTCGGCGCAGCCCTGGAGGAATTTCTGCCGCGCCTGGGCATAGCGCGGCGAGAAAGCCTCACCGACGCCGATCATGCCGCGCCCCCTTCGGAGAGCCGGGGTCCGTTCAGGAACTGCTCGGCGAGCTGCACCCAGCAGGTGGCGCCCAGCGGGATCAGGTCGTCGTTGAAGTCGTAGCTCGCGTTGTGCAGCAGGCACGGGCCGCCGCCGTGCTGCATGGCGCGGTGGCTGCCGTCGCCGTTGCCGATGAAGGCATAGGCGCCCGGCTTGGCCAGCAGCATGAAGGCGAAGTCCTCGGCCGTCATGGCGGCCTCCTGCACCAGCACGTTCTCCTCGCCGACGATGCCGGCCATCACGCGGCGCGCGAAATTGGCCTCGGCGGCCGAATTGATGGTCGGCGGGTAGTTGCGGTGGAAGTGGAAGTCGCACTGCGCCTCGTGGGCCGCGCAGATGTGCTCGGCGACGGTCTTCATGCGGGCCTCGATCAGGTCCAGCACCTCCAGCGAGAAGGTGCGCACCGTGCCCTTGAGCTCGCAGGTGTCGGGAATCACGTTGCTGGCCTCGCCGCCGTGGATCATCGTGACCGAGATCACGCCGGCGTCGGTCGGCTTCTTGTTGCGCGTGAGGATGGTCTGGAAGGCCTGCACCATCTCGCACGCCACCAGCACCGGATCGATGCCCGTGTGCGGCAGCGCGGCGTGGCCGCCCTTGCCGCGGACCGTGATCACGAACTCGTTGCTCGAGGCCATGGCCGGACCCGGACTGACCGCGAACTGGCCGGCCTTCATGCCGGGCCAGTTGTGCATCCCGAACACGGCTTCCATCGGGAATTGCTCGAACAATCCTTCCTTGACCATCTCGCGCGCGCCGCCGCCGCCCTCCTCGGCCGGCTGGAAGATCAGGTAGACCGTGCCGTCGAAGTTGCGGTGCTTCGCCAGATGCTGCGCCGCCGCCAGCAGCATCGCGGTGTGGCCGTCGTGGCCGCAGGCGTGCATCTTGCCGTGGTGTTTGCTCGCGTGCGCGAAGGTGTTGAGTTCGGTGACGGGCAGCGCGTCCATGTCGGCGCGCAGGCCGATGGCGCGCTCGCTGGTGCCGTTCTTGACGATGCCCACCACGCCGGTGGTGCCGAGCCCGCGGTGGATCGGGATGCCCCACTCGGTCAGCTTGGCCGCCACCACGTCGGCGGTGCGGACTTCTTCGAAGCAGAGTTCGGGATGGGCATGGAGGTCGCGCCGGACCGCGGCGATGCCGGCCGCCTGGGTGACCAGGGAATCGATGAGTTTCATGGACACGAGTCTAGACTTTGCGGATGGAGCCCGCAAAGAGCGTGCCGCGTGGGGCCGCGCGACTGACGATTCAACGCACTTGCTGTTTCAGCCACGCTGCGCGCGCGGCCAGTGCCGTATCGGTGAAATCGGTGAAGACGCCGTCCACGCCCAGCCGGTAGTACACCAGGTACTCGTTCGACGGATCGCCCTTGTAGTCCGCCGGCAGCCGCCGCGATTCGTTGCGGAAGGTGAAAGGATGGACGAACAGGCCGGCCTTGTGGGCGTCGGCGACCAGCGGGGTCGGGCCAAGGGTGGTGGCGTCGGCATCGTTGATCTTGCCGTCGCCATTGACGTCCACCGGCTTGCCATCGGGCCCGATGGTGCCTTTCATGCTCACGATGTAGCGCTTCCAGGGGCCGATGCCGTCCGCATAGGTCTTGATCTCGGCCAGGCCTGCGGGCGTCACCATCACGTCGAAATTGCGCCGGTCGCCTGCTTTGGTCCATTCGTAAGGACGATCGACCGGCACCGCATAGGTCATCGCGCCGCTCTTCATGTCGATGCCATCGCCATCGATCAGCTGGACGACGCGGGTCTTCAGTCCCTTGGCCTTCATGTATTTGAGGCTGCCGGGCTCGAAGGACTGGACGAACACCGGCGCCCCCTTGTTGTTCCAGCCGGCGGCCTCGAGCATCGCGATCAGCTTGTCTTCGAGCGGCAGGCCCAGGTCGCGGAAGTAGGTCGGGTTCTTGGTCTCCGGATAGATGCCGATGGTGCGGCCGCTTTCGCGCGACTTGGCCTTCGCGAGGTCGATCACCTGCTGGAAGGTCGGCACCTTGTACTGGCCATTGAACTGCCGCGGACGCTCGGCATCGGTAGAGATGGCCCCCAGCCGCTGGATCTCGGCCAAGGTGAAATCATTGCTGAACCAGCCGGTCTGCGTTTCGCCGTCGACCTGGATGGTCTTCTTGCGAGCCGCGAATTCGGGCCGGCTGGCGACGTCGGTGCTGATCGCCAGGTTGGGATCGTGGCGCGTGATCAACACGCCGTCCTTGGTCGAGACCAAGTCCATCTCGATGTAGTCGGCACCCAGTTCGATCGCGCGCGCATAGGCCTCCAGCGTCTCCTCGGGCAGATAGCCCGAAGCACCGCGGTGCGCGACCACCAGCGGCGGCTGGCCGTCCAGCGTCGGCAGGCCGGAGGTGGATTTGCCGCCCGGCGCGCTGCAGCCCGCAAGGCAAAGCACAGCGGCCAGCGTGCCGGCTGCGATCGGGGTCTGGCTGGATGTCATGGTTCTTCTCCTTGGTGAATGCGACCGCACAGCCTACTCCTGCGCCATGACACTTCGGCGGCGCCGGCACGCCAGCCCCGACTTCCGGGACAATGCCCCGCATGCCACACGTGCTCTCCCCCCGCAGCCTCGAACTCGCGCAGACGCTGGTGCGCATGAACACGGTCAGCGCCAACAGCAATCTCGAGCTGATCGACTTCGCACGCGACCACCTGGCGGGGCTGGGCATCCGCAGCCGGTTGACCTACAACGCCGACAAGACCAAGGCCAACCTGTTCGCCACGCTCGGCGCCGGCAAGAAGGCCGGCGTGATCGTCTCGGGCCATACCGACACCGTGCCGTGGGACGGCCAGGACTGGAGCGTCGACCCGCTTTCGGCGATCGTGCAGGACTGGCCGAGCGACGACGCCGATGCCGACGCCGCGCACGTCCAGCCGCGCCTCTACGGCCGTGGCGCGGCCGACATGAAGAGCTTCATCGCGATCGCGCTGGCCAATGCCGAGCGCTTCATCGAGAGCGACTCGCCCTTCGCGGTGCATTTCGCCTTCAGCTACGACGAGGAGGTCGGCTGCTTCGGAGTGCGCGAGCTGATCGCCGACATGAAGGACCAGGGCATCAAGCCGCTGGCCTGCATCGTCGGCGAGCCGACGCTGATGGTGCCGGCCATCGCCCACAAGGGCGTCTACCGCTACAAGTGCTGCGTGCGCGGCAAGGAGGCGCATTCGTCGCTCACGCCGCAGTCGGTCAATGCGATCGAGATGGCGGCACGCGTGGTCGGCAAGCTGCGCGACATGGCCGAGGACTTCGAGCGCAAGGAGCCGCGCTACGCCGGTTTCGACGTGCCCTTCAGCACCGCCAGCGTCGGCCAGTTCCACGGCGGCATCGCCGACAACGTGGTGCCGCGCGACGCCGAGTTCCGCTATGAATTCCGCAACCTGCCGACCGCCGATGCGCAGCGGATGCAGGACGAGATCCTGGCCTACGCCGGCCGCGCCGAGGTGGCCATGAAGAAGATCGCGCCCGATGCCGGCTTCCGCTTCGAGACCATCTGCGAGATCCCGAGCTTCCTGAGTTCCGCCGACGAGCCCGTGACCCGCCTCGCCCAGCGGCTGGCGAAGGAGCCGGGCACCACGCTGGTGGCCTTCGGCACCGAGGCCGGCATCTTCCGCAATGCCGGCATCCCGACCGTGGTCTGCGGCCCCGGCAGCATCACGCAGGCGCACCAGCCCGACGAGTTCGTGACGCTGGAGCAGCTGGCCCGCTGCGAGCAGTTCCTGCGGGGGCTGGCGAACATCGAGGAAATTCGCTGAAACGCGTCGCGCTCGCCCTGCTGGGCGCCGCCGCGCTGCTCTACGCGCTGGCGACCGCGCTCGAGGCCAGGCACCCGGCCTGGGGCTACGTGGCGGCCTTCGCCGAAGCCGCAATGGTCGGCGCGATCGCGGACTGGTTCGCGGTGGTGGCGCTGTTCCGGCACCCGCTGGGCCTGCCGATCCCGCATACCGCGATCATCCCGGCCAACAAGGACCGCATCGGCGCCAGGCTCGCCGGCTTCATCTGCAACAACTTCCTGAGCACGCCGCAGGTGCTGGCCAAGCTGGCGCAGTTCGACCCTGCCGCGCGGCTCGCCGACTGGCTCTCGCGGCCCGAGAGCGCCGAGAAGATCGGCGGCCACCTGGTGGCCGCGACGCGCTACGGTCTCGCGGCCTTCGACGACGCACGGGTGCGCGATTTCCTCGGCCGCATGGCGGCCGCCGGGCTCGCCCAGGTGGATCTCGCCAGGCTGGCCGGCCAGGCGCTCGAGGCGCTGACCGCCGATGGCCGCCATCACGCGCTGCTGGACGACGTGCTGCGGCAGGTGGCGGACGCGGTCGAGGGCGAGGATGTGCAGGAGCGGGTCACCGAGGCGATCGCGCGCGAGATCAAGGCGCTGCGCTACGTCGGGCTGGACCAGATGGCGGCCAGGCTCGCCACGCGCAAGATCGTGGCCGCGGCAGTCCACACCCTCGGTGAGATCGCCATCGAGCCGGCGCATCCGCTGCGGCTGCGCTTCGATGCCTACATGGCCGGCTTCGTCGAACGGCTGAAGGCCGACCCCGAATTCCACCGCCGCGGCGAAGCGATCCGGGCCGAACTGCAGGCGCATCCGGCGCTGGGCGACTACCTGCACGGCCTGTGGAGCGAACTGCTGGCCTGGCTGCACGACGACCTGGCGAAAAGCGAGTCGACCATCCACCGGCGCCTGGTCGGCATGGCGGGCACCCTGGGCGCGCGGCTTTCGGCCGACGCGGCGATGTGCCGCTGGATCAACGAGCAGATCCTGGATGCGGCACCGCGCGCCATCGAGCGCTATCGCGAGGACATCCGGCGCTACATCGTGGAACGCGTGGCCGACTGGAACGCCGACGAGATGACGAGCGAACTCGAGCGCCACATCGGCCGCGACCTGCAATTCATCCGGGTCAACGGCACCCTGGTCGGCGGCCTGGTCGGCCTGGCGATCCACACCGCCACGCAGCTCTGGAAGGGCTGATCAAGCGGGAGCCGGCGCCATGCCCCCTCCGCGACGCATGAAACCGGCGCGCCCAGATCCTGGGATACCGCGGAACCGGCTTCGCCGGGCCGCTGGTATCGCCCCCTGGGGGGCAGCGCCGAAGGCGCTTCGGGGGGGCACCTACCCCGGGAGCAGGCGCTCCTGGGCGATCACCAGCAGCCCGTCCATGATCAGGCTGTCGACCAACTCGAAGTCGCCGTTCATGCTGGGCGCCATCTTCCAGCCCGCGCCGCCGGTCATGTAGCAGGCCGGCTCGGCGCCGCAGTGCGCCCTCACATGCTGCACCATGCGGTCGACCGCGCCCGCGATCGCATAGGTGCCGCCGCTGGTCAGGGCGTCGCTGGTGTTGGTCGGGAACTCGCGCACCTCGCCGGTCGGCACATGCAGGCCGGCCGTGCCGGACTCGAGCGCGCGCAGCATGATGCCGTGGCCCGGCAGGATCAGGCCGCCGAGAAAGCGGCCATGGGTGTCGACCGCCTCGACCGTGACCGCGGTGCCGATCATCACCACCACCATCGGCCGCGCAGCGCCTTGCGACATCATGCGGTGGCGCGCGCCGATCATCGCGACCCAGCGGTCGGCGCCCAGGCGCGTCGGGTGGTCGTAGCCGTTCACGATGCCGGCCTCGGCCACACTGGAAACCACCCAGCGCGGCGAGCACTCGAAATGCTCCACCAACTGCTCCTCGGCGCGGCGCCGCACCGCATCGCCGGCCACCACGCAGCCCAGCATCGAATCGGGCGCAGGCAGTTCGGCCCAGGGACCGTCGGCCAGCCGCTCGATGTGGTCGAGGAACTCTGCACCATGCGCGAGCAGCGCGGCGCCGGGCCGTGCCGCATCGTAGAGGGACCACTTGAGGCGGGTGTTGCCGATGTCGATCGCGAGGAATGCCATGCGCGGCATTATTGCGAGTTTGTGCTTACGGGCGCTTGCAGATGCGGCCACAGCCTACGCGAAGGTGCCATCTTCCGCCGTTAAAGTCGCCTGTCCCATCCACACGTCACAAGGAGAAAGCCATGGGTTTGCTGAGTTTCATCAAGGAGGCCGGAGAGAAGCTCTTCGGCGGTTCGGCGGCGCAGGCGGCGGAGCCGGACAAGGACCAGGCGGCGGCAGCGGCGATCAAGACCTACATCGAGACCCAGAACCTGGGCCTGACAGGACTGGAAGTCGGCTACGTCGCCGTCACCGGCATCGTGACGCTGTCGGGCAGCGCGCCCTCGCAGGAAGCCAGCGAGAAGGCCTCGCTGGCCGCGGGCAACGTGGCCAACGTGACGCAGGTCGACAACAACCTGGTGGCACCGGCCGCCGATCCGGCGCAATACCACGACGTGGTCCGCGGCGACACGCTCTCGGCGATCTCGAAGAAGTTCTACGGCGACGCCAACAAGTACAACGCGATCTTCGAGGCCAACAAGCCGATGCTGAGCCATCCGGACAAGATCTATCCGGGCCAGAAACTACGCATTCCGAAGCTCTGACTCGCCCCAAGGCTCTGAGCTCGCCCCCAGGTTGCCCGGCACTTCGTGTCCGGGCGCCCACCCCCTACCGGGGGCGCAGCCAGCGGCCCGGCGAAGCCGGTTCCGCGGCTGCCCACGAACGGGCGCGCCGCGCGCAGCCGTAGAAAAAACACAGCGCCGAATGATCTGGCCGGCGCAGCCAGGCCTGTTGGTGGAACACCGCGGAACCGGCTCCGCCGGGCCGCTGGTGTTGCCCCCGGTAGGGGGTGGGAGGGCTACACGAAGTGAGCCCGACCTGGGGGCGAGCAACACCTACTACATCTGTTTCCAGGGTAGGCCGCGGAAGCGCCAGCCGCCCTTGCGGCCGCGATGGCCCTCTTCGTCGGCATCGCCCTCGAAGCCTTCGAGGATGTTGTAGGCCTCGAGGCCGAGTTCGGTCGCGCGCCTGGCGGCCGCGATCGATCGCACGCCGCTGCGGCACAGCATCAAGACCTTGGCGTCCGCCGGCACGGCGGCCCGCAAGACTTCGTCGAAGGCCGGATTGAGCGCCATGCCGGGCCACTGCTTCCAGGCCAGGCCCAGCGCGCCCGGCACGTAGCCCACCCATTCGCGTTCGGCGTCGCTGCGAATGTCGACCAGCACACCCTCGCCGCTGTCGATCCATTGCGCCGCCTGTTCCGGCGTGACGTCGCCGGCATAGCCCGCGGCCGGCCTCACACCGGCCCGATCGGCAGCCGGGGAAGACGTTGTCGCGTCGATGGGAGTCATTTCTTGTCCTTGAAACATGGAGGGAAAGAGCCGGGCCGAATTCTTCACCACTTGGGAAAACGGCCCGCCACAGATCGAATTCTGCTCAGTTCGAGAAAACCCTCTCTATCACAAAAGTTCACACATCAAAGAAAATGTCTAGGTCTCATACCCACGGAGGCACGCGATGACAGAGAACTCAATGAGCCGTCGACGCAGTGTGTTGAAGGGGGCCGCCGTCGCGGCGGGCGCACTGTCCGCGCCCATGATCAGCATGGCCCAGACCACTTCGATGCGATTCCAGAGCACCTGGCCGGCGAAGGATATCTTCCATGAATACGCCAACGACTTCGCCAAGAAGGTCAACGACATGGCGGGCGGCCGCCTGAAGATCGAAGTCCTGCCCTCGGGCGCCGTGGTGCCGGCCTTCCAGCTCCTCGAAGCGGTGAACAAGGGCACGCTGGACGGCGGCCATGGTGTCGTGGCCTACCACTACGGCAAGAATTCGGCGCTCGCGCTGTGGGGCTCGGGCCCGGCCTACGGCATGGATGCGAACATGGTCCTGGCCTGGCACTACTACGGCGGCGGCAAGGCGCTGCTCGAGGAAATCTACAAGTCGATCCACATGGACGTGGTGTCGTACCTCTATGGCCCGATGCCGACGCAGCCGCTGGGCTGGTTCAAGAAGCCGATTGCGCGCGTCGAGGACCTCAAGGGCCTGAAGTACCGCACCGTGGGTCTCGCGGTCGACATCTTCACCGAGCTGGGCGCGGCGGTGAACCCGCTGTCCGGCGGCGAGATCGTGCCGGCGCTCGACCGCGGCCTGATCGACGCCGCCGAGTTCAACAATGCGTCGAGCGATCGCGTGCTGGGTTTTCCCGATGTGGCGAAAAACTGCATGCTGCAGAGCTTTCACCAGAGCGGCGAGCAGTTCGAGATCCTGTTCAACAAGGGCAAGTACAACGCGTTGCCGCAGGAGCTTCGGTCCATCATCGACTACGCGGTGCAGGCCGCCAGCGCCGACATGAGCTGGAAGGCCGTGGACCGCAACACCAAGGACTACCAGGAGATGAAGAAGGCCGGCGTCAAGTTCTACAAGACGCCCGACGCCATCCTGCGCGCCCAGCTCGCCGCCTGGGACAAGACCATTGCCCAGAAGGCGAAGGAAAACCCGCTGTTCCAGAAGGTGCTCGATTCGCAGAAGACCTTTGCACAGGCCGCCGGCCAATGGCAGAACGACTACATGGTCGATTTCAAGATGGCCTACAACCACTACTTCTCCTCCTCGGCGAAGAAGGCCTGACGGCCATGCGCCTCCCGCCATCGCGGCGCCAGCTTTCCGGTTGACCCCGGAAGGCGCCTTCCTGCCCAGGTAGCTGCACGCCGCGACGCCGATGAAAACCCAACAACTGCTGCATGCCGCCGACCGCCTGAGCACCTGGACCGGCAAGGCTTTCGCGTGGCTCATCGTGGCGCTCATGCTGGTGGTGTGCGCCGAGGTGTTCAAGCGCTATGCGCTCAACGCACCCACGGCGTGGATCTACGACGTGAACAACATGCTCTACGGCACGCTCTTCATGATGTGCGGCGCCTACGCGCTGTCGCAGGACGGCCATGTGCGCGGCGACTTCCTCTACGCCAGCATGAAGCCGCGCACCCAGGCCACCCTGGACCTGGTGCTCTACATCGCCTTCTTCCTCCCCGGCATCGGCGCCCTGACCTGGGCCGGCTGGAGCTACTTCCAGGACTCCCTGGCCATGAACGAGCAGACCTTCAATGCCACGCCGCTGCCGGTGTATCCCTTCAAGTTCGTGATCCCACTGGCCGGCGCCATCGTGATGCTGCAGGGGCTCGCCGAGATCCTGCGCTGCGTGGTGTGCCTGCGCACCGGCGCCTGGACGCCGCGACTGAAGGACGCCGGCGAGATGGACGTGGTCGAGCAGCAGCTCGCCAACAGCACCTTCGTGGACGAGGAGGCGCGGCGCGACGCCATCGAGCGCGCCAAGGACCTGGACGAAGCGGCGCGCCTGCGCGGCAGGGAGGCGACATGAGGCGCTTCGAATGACCCAGGCCGTACTCGGGCTCACGATGCTCGGCCTCATCGTGGTCGTCATCATGCTGGGCTTCCCCACCGCCTTCACCCTGATGGGGCTGGGCATGCTGTTCGGCTTCGTCGCGTTCTACGACCCCGCCGCGCCGTGGTTCGACAACCACGTCTTCGACCTGATGGTGCAGCGCACCTTCGGCGCGATGACCAACGAGACGCTGCTGTCGATCCCGCTGTTCGTGCTGATGGGCTACGTGATGGAACGCGGCGCGCTGGTCGACAAGATGTTCTACAGCGTGCAGCTCGCGTTCCGGCGCGTGCCGGGATCGCTGGCGGTCGCGACCCTGATCATCTGCACCTTCTGGGGCATCGCCAGCGGCCTGGTCGGCGCGGTGGTGGTGCTGATGGGCGTGATCGCGATGCGGCCGATGCTCAACGCGGGCTACGACACGCGGCTCGCCGCCGGCGTGATCACCGCGGGCGGCACGCTGGGGATTCTGATCCCCCCGTCGGTGATGATCATCGTCTACGCCGCGGTGGCCGGGCAGTCGGTCGTCAAGCTCTACGCGGCGGCGATGTTTCCGGGCTTCTTTCTCGCGTTCCTCTATCTGATCTACGTCATTGCCTGGGCGCTGATCCAGCCCAAGGTGGCGCCGAAGCTGCCGCCCGAGGCACAGCGCGCCCCCGTCACGCCCGCGGTGGCGCACCTCGCTGCCAGCTACTCGCCGCGCATGCTGCCGGCGCTCGCGACCGCGGTGATTCTGCCCGGACGTGCGTTGGGCGCGGCAGCCGCCGGCCTGCGAATCACGTGGCGGACGCTGCTGGGCTATCTGGCGCAGGCGCTCGTGCCGCTTCTTCTTTCGATCGTCACGCTGGGCTCCGTCTGGTGGTATGTGACGATCTACTCGCAGGCGGACACCGACACGCCGCCTCCGGTGGCAGAGCAGTCCGGGCAGGCGCCGCGGGGCGGCAGCGCACTGCCGGAACCGCCGACCGAGGGCTTGCAGGAGCCGCCCTCGTCCGAAGGCGTGCAGGAGCCGCCCGGCGCTGAGAGCCACTCCCCCGGCGGCGCCTCGGAAGGCCTGCAGGCGCTCGGCGAGCCGGTCGCCGCGCCGCACGCGCAAGCGGTCCCCGCCGCCTTCTACACGGGCTTCTGGTGGACCTGCGCCTTCGTGCTGGCGCTGCTCGGCTGGTACTACGCGAAGCTGGACGCCGAGCAGTTCGAGATCCTGCGCATGCTGGTGTCATCGGTCATGCCGCTGGGCATCCTGACGCTGATCGTGCTGGGCGTGATCCTGTTCGGCATCACCACCGCGACCGAATCGGCGGCCGTCGGCGCGGCGGGCGCCTTCCTGATGGCCTGGCAGGCAAAGACGCTGAACTTCCAGCGCATCAAGGAGGCCGTGTTCCTGACCGCGAAGACCACGGCGATGGTCTGCTGGCTGTTCGTGGGCTCCGCGCTGTTCTCGGCGGTCTTCGCGCTGCTCGGCGGCCAGCGCGTCATCGAAGAGTGGGTGATGGGGATGAACCTGACGCCGCTGCAGTTCCTGCTGCTGTCGCAGGCGATCATCTTCGTGCTCGGCTGGCCGCTCGAATGGACCGAGATCATCGTGATCTTCATCCCGATCTTCCTGCCGCTGCTGGCGCATTTCCAGATCGACCCGCTGCTCTTCGGCGTGCTGGTCTTCGTGAACCTGCAGGCCGCCTTCCTGTCGCCGCCGGTGGCGATGTCGGCCTTCTATCTGAAAGGGGTGTCGCCTTCGCACGTGACGCTCAACCAGATCTTCGCGGGCATGATGCCCTACATGCTCATCGTGATCCTGTGCATGGTGTTCATGTATGTCTGGCCCGGCCTGACGCTGTGGCTGCCGAAGTATCTTTATGGAGGCTAGCCAGACATCAAAAACCATCCATATGGATGGCAACGGGATGGTGGTAGGATGGCGAGATGCAAAGTCATCCCGTCCCCGCCGCGCTGCGCGCCAGGCCGCCTGAGGCCGAGAAGATCACGATCAACCTCGGCTATGTCGACCTGGGCCACGTCGACCTGCTGGTGGCCGAGGGCTTCTACTCGAACCGCACCGACTTCATCCGGACCGCCATCCGCAACCAGCTGGCGGTCCATGGCGAGGCACTGAAGCAGGTGGTCGCGCGCAAGATGCTGGTGCTCGGCCTGCAGCAATTCAGCGCCGCCGACCTCGAGGCGGTCCGCGGCGCCGGCGAGAAGCTCGAGATCCGGGTGCTCGGCCTGGCGAGCATTTCCGCTGACGTGACGCCCGAACTGGCGCTCGAAACGATCGCTTCGGTCACGGTGCTCGGCGCCCTGCACGCGAGTGCCGCGGTCAAGGCCGCGCTGGCCGACCGCCTGCATTGATTCCCTCGCTTTCCCTTCCTTCGAGGCACCCCATGAATCCCCTGTTCGAACGCCTGATGCGCAAGGCCACCCTTCTCACCCAGGGGGGCCACCTGCAGGAGGCGACCCGGGCGATCCAGCGCGCGCTGGGCGGCGCCGACGCGACGCCCCGGGCCGAGCGGACGACCCCCGCCGCGCCTGCGGCCAACGATGACGAGGCGCCGGTCGTGGACGTCGAGGCCCGCGTCGTCGGGCCCGCCCCGGCACACCTCCCGACGCGCGAAAGCGGCACCGAGCAATGGACCGACGGCCTGTTCGCCCACCAGCACCGGCCGATCGCCTACAAGCTGTTCGTGCCCGAAACGGGTGCCGGCAGCCCGCGCCCGCTGGTGCTCATGCTGCACGGCTGCACCCAGAACCCGGAGGACTTCGCCGCCGGCACGCAGATGAACCAGCTGGCGCGCGAGCACGGTTTTCTGGTGCTCTACCCGGCGCAGACCCAGCACGCCAATTCGTCGAAGTGCTGGAACTGGTTCAAACCGCAGCACCAGCAGCGCGGGCGCGGCGAACCGGCCCTGCTGGCCAGCCTCGCGCAGTCGGTCATCGACGCCCACGGCGTCGACCCCGAGCGGGTCTATGTCGCGGGCCTGTCTGCCGGTGGCGCGATGGCCGACATCCTCGGGCGCAGCTACCCCGACCTGTTCGCCGCGGTGGGCGTGCACTCCGGCCTGCCGAGCGGCGCGGCCAGCGACCTGATGTCGGCGCTGGCCGCGATGAAGAGCGGGCCCGCCGCCGCCGGTTCGGGCGGACGGACGGTGCCGACCATCGTCTTCCATGGCGACGCCGATGGCACCGTGAATGTCCGCAATGGCGAGGCGCTGGTCACCGCGGCACTCGCGGGCCAGGAAGAGGCCGCAGCGTCGGCGCAGGCATCGGACGGCCGCTCGACGCAGGGCCGCGCCTTCACCCGCCGCGTGCACACGGATGCCCGGGGCCTGCCGGCCGTCGAGCACTGGCTGCTGCACGGCGCCGGCCACGCCTGGTCCGGCGGCAACGCGCGCGGCTCCTACACCGACCCTTCGGGCCCGGACGCCAGCGCCGAGATGCTGCGTTTCTTCCTGAGCCACCGCAAAGCGATGGCCCCAGCCACGCCCTGAACCCGCGACCTCGGCCGCCGGACGGAGGCAAGCCACGCTTACATGCGGTTGCCTGCCGGGGGGAAATATTGCGGTGCTTTGCACAGCGGATGCCAGCGCGGACCCGCCTTCGTGCGTTGAGTGCGAAGAGACGAAAGAAGGATCGGATGAAGCACCGCACCGCCCTCTTTTCCGCACGCGCCGCGCGCTGGCTGCTCGGCCTGGCATTGCTGCTGGCAGGCCTGCCCGTGTCCGCCCAGCAAGACCCTCCCGGCCGGGTCGGCCACCTGAACTACCAGCAGGGCGCGGTGAGCTTTTCGCCCGCCGGCGACAACGACTGGTTCGAGCTCGGCCCGAACCGCCCGATCACCACGGGCGACCGGGTCTGGACCGACCGCGACGCCCGCGCCGAACTCTACCTGGGCGCCATCGCGCTGCGCCTCGATGAGCAGACCGGCATCACCGTGTCCGAACTCGACGACGACACCGCCCGCATCACGGCCTCGCAGGGCCGCCTGCAGTTGCGGGTGCGCGAGGAACTGGCCGGCCGGCGCCTCGAGATCGATACCGCGAACCTCGCACTGGTGGTCGACGCGCCGGGCGACTACCGGGTCGAGACCGATCGGGCCGCCGGCACCACCCGCGTCGCGGTGGCGGCCGGCCATGTCACGCTGTTCGGCGAGGGCGGCGAATCGGTCGCCCTGGGCGCGCAGCAGCAGCTCACCACCTCCGGTCGCAACCTCGCGGCGGTGGACGCAGCGGCGGCTCGCGTCGACACCGGGTTCGATCGCTGGCTGGCCGAACGCGATCGCCTCGAGGAGCAATCGGTCTCGGCGCGCTACGTATCGCGCGAAGTGGTCGGCTACCAGCAGCTCGATGCCTATGGCGACTGGCAGAACGACCCGGACTACGGCGACGTCTGGTATCCGCGCAACGTCGACGCCGCATGGGCGCCCTACCAAGACGGCCAGTGGATCGACGTCGCGCCCTGGGGCTGGACATGGATCGACGCCGCGCCCTGGGGCTTCGCGCCGGCCCACTATGGCCGCTGGGCACGCATCGGCCCGCGCTGGGGCTGGGTCCCGGGGCGGCGGCAGGCACGGCCGGTGTATGCGCCGGCGCTGGTGGGCTTCGTCGGCGGCACGGCCGGCGGCCATGCGACCCTGGCGATCGGCGGCGGCCGCAACGGCGTGGGCTGGTTCCCTCTGGCGCCGGGCGAACCCTGGCGGCCGGGCTACCGCACCAGCCAGCGCTACGTGGACGCGGCCAATCGGGCCGCCTTCCAGCGGCAGATCGCGGCGCGCGACGCCGGCTTCGCGAACCAGCACCTGCCCGGCGCGGTCACGGTGGTGCCCACCGATGTCTTCGGCCGCCGTCCGATCGGCCGGCGCGACGTGGTCCGCCTGCCGGCCGACCGCCTGACCGGCGTGCCGGTCGGCATGGGTGCGCCGATTCCGCACGGCCGCGATCACGGCCCCGGCGGCTTCGGCCGCCCCGCCGCGCCGCCGCCGCCGCAGGCCGCGATACAGCTGCGACAGTTCGAGCAGGTGCAGCAACTTCAGCAACTGCAGCAGGCCCAACGGCTGCAACAGGCGCAACAGCTTCAGCAAGCACAGCAGCTGCAGCAGGGGCAGCAGCTGCAACAAGCCCAGCAACTCCAGCAGGCCCAGCGCCAGCAGATCGAGGCCCAGCAGCGTGCCGCGCAGGCGCAGGCCCAGCAGCAGCAGCAATGGCAGCAGCAGGCCTTGCGCCAGCAGCAGGAGATGCAGCAGCGCGCTGCCCAGGCGCAGGCCCAGCAACTGCAAGCGCAACACCAGTTGCTGCAGGCGCAGCAGGCCAACGCCATCCGCCAGGCGCAGGAGGTGCAGCAGCGCGTCCTGCAGATGCAGATGCAGCAGCAGGCGCGGGTGCCTGTCGATCCGCGCGCGCCGCAGCGCACTGGCGTGCCGGCGCCGGGCCAGCCTGCCCATCAGCAGCAGCCGGATCGTCCATAGGCCAAGGCCCAGCGGCAACGCCTCGCGCCGGCTACAGTCGGCGCGAAGGAGTTCCCATGCGCACCTACGACTTCGACTTTTTCGTCATCGGCGGCGGCAGCGGCGGCGTGCGCGCCGCGCGAATGGCCGCGCAGCGCGGCGCCCGCGTCGCGCTGGCCGAAAGCGCCGAGCTGGGCGGCACCTGCGTCAACGTGGGCTGCATCCCCAAGAAGCTCTACAGCTATGCCGCAGGCTATGGCGAAGCCTTCGAGGAGGCGGCCGGCTTCGGCTGGGACCTCGGCGAACGGCGCTTCGACTGGGGCCGGCTGAAGGCCAACCGCGCGCGCGAGATCAAGCGCCTCAACGAGGTCTATCGCAGCCTCCTCGAAGGCGTCGACGTGACCTTGATCCAGGGCTGGGCGCAGCTCGCCGATCCCCACACGGTGCAGGTCGGCGACCGCTCGTACACGGCCCAGCACGTGCTGCTCGCCACCGGCGGCATGCCCTTCGTGCCCGATCTGCCGGGACGCGAACATGTCATCGTCTCCGACGCGATGTTCGATCTCGACCCTTTCCCGAAACGCCTGCTGGTGGTGGGCGGCGGCTACATCGCCTGCGAGTTCGCCTCGATCTTCAACGGCCTCGGCGCCGAGGTCGTCCAGTTGCAGCGGCGCGCACATCTTCTGTCCGACTTCGACGAGGACATCCGCGAGTTCCTGGCCAAGGAAATGCGGCGCGCCGGCGTCGACATCCGCTTCAACACCGAGATCACGTCGATCCGCCGCCTGGACAGCGGCCTGTGCGCCGTGCTTTCGCGCGGCCAGCGGGTCGAGGCCGACGCCATCCTGTTCGCGACCGGGCGCGTGCCGAACACCCAGGACATGGGGCTCGAGGCCGCCGGCATCGCGCTCGACGAGCGCGGCCGCGTGGCGGTCGATGCCAACTACCGCAGCTCGGCGCCTTCGGTCTACGCGGTGGGCGACGTCTCGACCCGCCAGCAGCTCACGCCGGTGGCGCTGGCCGAGGCGATGGCGGTGGTGGACACGCTGTTCGGCAAGGGCGAGCGGCGGCTCGACTACGAATTCACGCCCACCGCGGTCTTCACGCACCCGAACATCGGCACCTGCGGCTACACCGAGGCCGCGGCGCGCATGAAGTTCGGCGCCGTCACGCTGTTCTCGAGCGAATTCCGCGCGCTGCGCCACACCTTGTCGGAGAGCAAGGAGCGCACCTTCATGAAGCTGGTGGTCGACACGGCCAGCGATCGCGTGGTCGGCCTGCACATGGTCGGCCCCGACGCCGGCGAGATCGTCCAGGGCTTCGCGGTCGCGATGCGCGCCGGTGCCACCAAGGCGATGTTCGACCGCACGATCGGCATCCACCCCACGGTCGCCGAGGAATTCGTGACGATGCGCGAACCGATGCCGGGCTGAGAATGCCCGGCCGGCGCAGCCAGGCCCATTGGTGAAACACCGCGGAACCGGCTTTGCCGGGCCGCTGGTGTTGCCCCCGGTAGGGGGTGGGCGGGCTACACGAAGTGAGACCAACCTGGGGGTGAGCCACAATGCCTTTATGCCGTACATGCCTGCCTTCATCGCTCCAGCCCGGTTCACCGATCCCGACGCCGCCCTGGAACAGGTCCGCCTGATCTACAACGGCGGCCTGCAGCACCTGCGCGACGCCATGCAGCGCTTCGTGGCCGGCGAGAGCCTGCCGGGCCGCGTGCGGGCCTGCTACCCCTTCGTCCGGATCCACACCCACACGGTGTCGCGCAGCACGCCGCCGGCCAATGCCGGCCTGAGCTACGGCTTCGTGTCCGGGCCCGGGCGCTACGAAACCACGCTGACGCGGCCCGACCTGTTCCTGCGCTATTACCGCGAACAGTTCCGGCTGCTGCTCGAGAACCACCAGGTCGAACTCGAGATCGGCACCAGCACGCAGCCGATCCCGATCCACTTCTCGTTCGCCGAGAACGACCACATCGAGGGCACGATGAGCGCCGAGCGCCGAGCGCTGATGCGCGACGTGTTCGACCTGCCGGACCTCGGCGCGATGGACGACGGCATCGCCAATGGCACCTACGAAGCCAGGGCCGGCGAGGCGCAGCCGCTGTCGCTCTTCACCGCCGCGCGCGTCGACTATTCGCTGCACCGGCTGCGCCACTACAGCGGCACCGCGCCCGAGTGGTTCCAGAATTTCGTGCTGTTCACCAACTACCAGTTCTACATCGACGAATTCGTGCGATTGGGCCACGAGGCCATGACCGACGAGAACAGCGAATACATCGCCTTCATCGAACCCGGCAACGTGATCACGCGGCGCCGCGGCCTGGCCGCGGCTTCGAGCTCGATGTACGGCGAACTGCTCGACGGCTCGCAGGGCACGCCGCCGCCGCGGCTGCCGCAGATGCCGGGCTACCACCTGGTGCGCGAGGACTGCACCGGCATCAGCATGGTCAACATCGGTGTCGGCCCGGCCAATGCCAAGACCATCACCGACCACGTGGCGGTGCTGCGGCCGCACGCCTGGGTGATGCTCGGCCACTGCGCCGGGCTGCGCCAGGGGCAGCGGCTCGGCGACTACGTGCTGGCGCATGCCTATGTGCGCGAGGACCACGTGCTCGACGAGGAGCTGCCGCTGTGGGTGCCGATCCCGGCGCTGTCCGAGATCCAGCTCGCGCTCGAGAAGGCGGTGGCCGAGGTCACCCGCACGCAAGGCACCGAGCTCAAGAAGATCATGCGCACCGGCACCGTGGCGAGCACCGACAACCGCAACTGGGAGCTGCTGCCCGGCAACCAGCCGCAGCGGCGCTTCAGCCAGAGCCGGGCGGTCGCGCTCGACATGGAGAGCGCCACCATCGCGGCCAACGGCTTCCGTTTCCGGGTGCCCTACGGAACCCTGCTGTGCGTCAGCGACAAGCCGCTGCACGGCGAGATCAAGCTGCCCGGCATGGCCAACCAGTTCTACCGCGAGCGCGTGGAGCAGCACTTGCGCATCGGCATGGCCGCCATCGACATCCTGCGCCAGGAAGGTTCGAGCCGGCTGCACAGCCGCAAGCTGCGAAGCTTCGCGGAAGTGGCTTTCCAGTAACCACGCTCAGGCCAGGCCGAAAAGCTCCGGCATCTCGCGCTCGGCCTTGAGGGTGAGCGTGAGCGCCCGGCCGTCGAGTTCCTGGCGCACCCAGCCGCGCCGCAGCGACAGCTGCAGGCAGGCCGCGCCCAGCGCTCCGCCCAGGTGGGGCCGCCGCTCGCTCCAGTCGAGGCAGGCGCAGGCAAAGCGCCGGCGGGCGCCGCGCGCCGTCTCCACGTCGAGCCCCAGGCTCTCGAGCGCCACGGCACCCTCGGGCGTGAGTTCGTAGTCGCCGCCTTCCGCCGTCGCATGCAGCCAACCCTGCGCATGCAGGCTGTCGTGCAGCGCGACGCCGGCCGTGCCGGCCATGTGGTCGTAGCAGGTGCGCGCCGCTCGCAGGCGGCTGGGCGTGGTCGGACGGAACTCGCCGCGCGGCGCGCCGGCAAGCACCAGCAAGCTCTCGAGCGCCGCGGCCACCTCCGGGCCCGCGAGCCGGAAATAGCGGTGCTTGCCCTGCGCAAGCGCATCGACCAGGCGCTGTTCCTTCAGGCGCGCCAGGTGTGCACTGGCGGTCGAGGCGGCGACCTCGGCCACGGCGGCGAGTTCGGTCGCGGTGCGGGCGTGGCCATCCATCAGGCAGCACAGCATGCGCGAGCGCGCGGGCTCGGCGATGGCGCCAGCCAGGCGGGCCAGGTGGGTGTCGGCAGAAGCTTCATCCATATTTCGATCGTAAGCGAAGCGTGATCGCAAGAAAAGACCAGACTGCGGGCATGAACACCACCGCCCCGCCCGCCGACGCGATCGCCGCCGTCACCCATGCCAACCCCTATCCCTGGTACGCCAGCCTGCGCAGCGGGCCGGCGCTGGTCTTCGACCCGGCACTGCGCCTGTGGATCGCCAGCCGCGCCGAGGTGGTGCGGGAGATCCTCGCCAACGACGCCCTGCGCGTGCGGCCGCCCGCCGAGGCGGTGCCGCGCGCGTTCGCGGGCACACCGGCCGGCGAGCTGTTCGGCCTGCTGGTGCGCATGAACGACGGCGCGCCGCATGCGGCGCATAAGCCGGTGCTGCAGCGCGCGCTGGCCGACCTCGATCTCGCCGCGGCACATGCGGCGACGCTTCGGGTCGCCGCGGGATTGCCCTCGGCGGATCTCACAGAGACCGCCTTCGCGCTGCCGGTCAGCGCGGTGGCACACCTGCTCGGCTTCGCCGCCGGCGAACTGCCGCAGGTCGCGCAATGGACCCGCGACTTCGTCGCCTGCCTGTCGCCGCTGTCGACCGCCGCGCAACTGGCGACCGCGAGCGTCGCCGCCGCCGGCCTCATGGACCGCTTCGAGAGCCTGGTCGCCGCGCAGCCCGCACCGCGCGGCAGCCTGGTTGCCGCGGTGCAGGCCGACGCGCCGGCGCCCGCATCGCGCGCGCTGCGGGCCAACCTGGTCGGCCTGCTGTCCCAGACCTGCGAGGCCACGGCCGGCCTGCTGGGCAACAGCCTGGTGGCCCTCGCGCGCGAGCCGGGCCTGCGCCGGAAGATCGACGACCGCATGGCGCTTCTGCCCGCGCTGGTGGCCGAAGTCGCCCGCCACGACCCCGCGGTGCACAACACGCGCCGCTTCGTCGCCGAGACCACCACGGTCGCCGGCCACCCGCTGGCGCCGGGCGATGCGGTGCTGCTGGTGCTCGCTGCCGCGAATCGCGATCCGGCCCTGAACCCGGCGCCCGCGACCTTCGAGCCGATGCGGGCCGAGCGGCGCTGCCTGGGCTTCGGCCATGGCCGCCACGCCTGCCCCGGCCAGGCGCTGGCCTGCACCATCGCGGCGGCCGGGCTCCAGGCGCTGCTGGCCGACGGCCTCGACACCGATCGGCTGCTGCGGCGCGGCTGGCACTACCGGCCGTCGGTCAATGCGCGGATCCCGGTCTTCCGCTGAGGCGCCGTGTCACGCGGCCTCCGGCCAGCGCCCGGTCGCATCGAGGTAAGGCGACGGCTCCGCGCTGCCCCAGCGCAGCGGCAGTGCCGCGGGCCGGTACAGCACCGAGGCCACCTGCATGCGCAGCAGCCGCTCGGCGCCCTCGTAGGCGGCCAGCTCCGGTCCCTCCCAGAGCACTTGCGCGCTGACCGCGATCTGCAGCAGGTCGCCGCGCTCGAAGTCGATGAACAGCAGCCCGGCCCGCGGATTCACCGCGATGTTGCCCAGCGTGTTGAAGAAGCTGTTGCCGACGAAGTCGGGCACGGTTAGCGTGCCCTCGCCGCTCAGGCGCACGAAGCCCGCGCGGCCGCCGCGGTGCGAGACATCGACGCCTTGCGCCGCGCCGGCATGCCCGGCCGACGGATGCGCCGTGGCAATGAAGAAGGTGTCGGCCTGGCCGACCAGCCGCCGCGCCGCGGCATCCAATCGATCGACGCGTGGCGCCGGCACCCCCGCCGGCGCGCCGCCCACGAAGAGCGGTTCGCGGGCCTGGATGTACTTCGGGCAATTGCCGAAGCTCTGCAGCACCGCGACCGAGAAGCCGGCGGCGTCGACCCCCTCCACCACGCCGTTCATGCGGTTGCGCCGCCGAGTGTGCGGTTCGATCCCGAGCAGGCCGATCGGCGCGCCGGACACCAACGCCGCCGCGAGGGGATCCCCGGCCAGCGGCAGCGCGTCGATGCGCAGCCGCTGCGGGTCGGGCGAATGCGCGAAGCCCGGCGGCGCCGCCAGCACGCCGGCCCACGGTTGCGAGGCGGCATCGAGGCTGCCCGCGACCAGGAACGGAAGCTGGGCAAAAAAGTCCCGATGCTGGTCGGGCATGTGATCCCGGATCACCCGTGGCCCGAGGGCCGCCATCCGTTCGCGCACACCGGCGCGCGCCTGCATGGCGCGCTCGCCCTCGTGCCAGGGCGACGGCTCGATGGCGGTGTTCATACCCGCAGCCCGATGCGTGAAGCCACCATCGGCACGAAGCCCGGCAGCGCCTCGATGCGCGCCAGCCATTCGCGCACCCGGGGGTAGGCCTCGAGCGACACGTTGCCCTCCGGCGCGTGCGCCACGTAGCTGTAGTTGGCGATGTCGGCCAGGGTGGCGGACGCGCCCGCCAGGAACGGCCGCGCCGCGAGTTCGCCCTCCATCACCCGCAGCAGGTCGTGCGAGCGCGCAATCACCTCGGCCGGGTCTCGGGCCAGCCCCAACAGCACGATCACGCGGGCCACCGACGGGCCGGCCGCCAGCGGGCCGGCGGCCACCGACAGCCAGCGCTGGACCTGGGCCGCGGCGAGCGGATCGCGCGGGTACCAGCGCGCAGGATCGGCGGCGTAGCGCTCGTTGAGGTAGACCAGGATCGCATTCGAATCCGCCACGGTGACGTCGCCGTCCTCGATCACGGGCACCTGGCCGAAGGCATTGCGGCGCAGGAAGTCGGGGCGCTTGTGCTCGCCCGCGCGCAGGTCGACCTCGATGGTCTCGAACGGCAGGCCGAGCAGCGAGAGGAACAGCCGGACACGGTGGGAATGGCCCGAGACGGTCGAACTGTAGACCTTGATCGGCGCGGCGGGACGGGGGGTTGTCATGGCGTTTTCTCCTGAGGCGTTGGGGGTGTGCCGATTCTTGTTTGTTCCTCACTCCGGAGTAATGACTCCGATTGCATTTGACTGCTCCGATTTCCGGTCTAATCGCTGCATGGACCGACTGAAAGCCATGCAGACCTTCGTTCAGATCGCCGACCAGGGCAGCCTCACCCGGGCCGCGGACGCGCTCGACGCCTCTCTGCCGGCCGTGGTGCGGTCGCTGGCGGCGCTCGAATCGCACCTGGGCGTGCGCCTGTTCCACCGCACGACGCGGCGCATCTCGCTGACCGAGGAGGGCCGCCACTACCTGCAGAGCGCACGCGAGGTGCTGGCCGCCGCCGACGCCGCCGACCGGGCGCTCACAGCCGACGCTGCCGAGCCCGCGGGTCAGCTCACGGTCACGGCGCCGGTGCTGTTCGGCCACATGTACGTGGCGCCGGCGATCGTTCGCTTCCTGCAGCGCTACGAGCGGATGCGCTGCAGCGTGCTGCTGCACGACCGGTCCGTGAACCTGCTGGAGGAAGGCGTCGACGTCGGCATTCGCATCAGCGCGCTGAACGACTCCTCGCTGGTGGCGCAGCAACTCGGCAGCATCCGCCGCGTGGTGGTCGCGAGCCCGGCCTGGCTGCGCGCGCATGGCCGGCCGAGCCATCCGCGCGAGCTGTCGCGCGCGAACTGCGTCTGTGTCCAGCCGAACACGACGGGGCCATGGATGTTTCGCGACCACGGCCGGCCGCTGGCGGTCGCGGTCAAGGGCAACATCGAGTTCAATCACATCGCGCCGGCGATCGAGACCTGCGCGGCCGGCATGGGCTGCGGCATGTTCCTGTCCTACCAGGTGCTGCCGCTGGTGGCCGAGGGGCGGCTCGAGATCCTGCTCGAGGACTTCGAGGCGCCGCCTCGCCCGGTGAGCGTGATCTACCCGCATGCGCGGCTGCTGCCCACGCGCACCCGCGTCTTCATCGACTGGATGAAAGCCGAGTTCAGCGGCCTGCGGCTCTGAGGCCGGGCATCGCGGGCGCTTGCGCCACAATGCGCCGGTGCCGACTCCCCTCTTCCACGCCAGCCACCTGCGCAAGCGCTACGGCGACACCACGGTCGTCGACGACCTGTCCTTCGAGATCGCGCCGGGCGAATGCCTCGGCGTGATCGGTCCGAACGGCGCCGGCAAGACCACCACCATCCGCATGTGCCTGGGCCTCACCGCGGCCGACGGCGGCACGATCGAGGCGCTCGGCGGCCTCTCGATGCCGCGCGACGCGCGCGCCATCAAGGCGCAGCTCGGCGTGGTCAGCCAGTTCGACACGCTCGACCCCGACTTCAGCTGCGCCGAGAACCTGATGGTCTACGCACGCTACTTCGGCATGCGCCGCAGCGAGATCGCGCCGCGCATTCCGCAGCTGCTCGAATTCGCGGCACTGTCGCACAAGGCCCACGCGAAGCCCGGCGAGCTGTCTGGCGGCATGCGGCGGCGGCTCTCGCTGGCACGCGCGCTGGTCAACGACCCGAAACTGCTGATGCTCGACGAACCGACCACCGGGCTGGATCCGCAGGCGCGGCACCTGATGTGGGAGCGGCTGCAGGTGCTGCTGCAGCAAGGCAAGTCGATCCTGCTGACGACCCACTTCATGGACGAGGCCGAGCGGCTGTGCTCGCGGCTCCTGGTGCTCGACCACGGCCGCAAGATCGCCGAGGGCCGGCCGCGCGACCTGATCGCCGAGCACCTCGAGCCCGACGTGGTCGAGCTCTACGGCGACGGCGCGCTCGAACTGGCGCATTCGCCGCTGAAGGACTTCGCGGCCCGCGTCGAGGTCAGCGGCGAAACGGTATTCTTCTACACCCAGGACGCGCGCGGCCTGATGGCGGCGCTGGGCGACCGCAGCGGCCTGCGCACCTTCCACCGGCCGGCCAATCTCGAGGATCTGTTCCTCAAGCTGACCGGCCGACAGATCCGGGAGGATGGTTGACCGACATGGCGAACTCGACGACTTCCTCGCTGGCGGATCTCCCGCCCACGCCACCGGCGCCCTCGGTCTGGCGCGCGCCCGAGCTTTCGATGCGCTGGTGGCCGGTGTTCCTGCGCAATCTCCTGGTCTGGCGCAAGCTCGCGATCCCGAGCCTGATCGGCAACATCGCCGAGCCCCTGATCTGGCTGGTGGCCTTCGGCTACGGCATGGGCGCACTGGTCGGGCAGGTGCAGGTGGACGGCGCCGCGGTGCCCTACATCCTGTTCCTCGCCAGCGGCTCGATCTGCATGAGCGCGATGAACGCGGCCTCGTTCGAGGCGCTCTATTCGGCCTTCTCGCGCATGCACGTGCAGAAGACCTGGGACGGCATCATGAACGCGCCGGTGGGCCTCGACGACGTGGTGCTGGCCGAGATGCTGTGGGCCGGCTTCAAGGCCATCTTCACCACCACCGCGATCCTGTTCGTGATGCTGGCGCTGGGCATCAGCCACAGCCCGAAGCTCATCGTCGCCTGGTTCGTGCTGGTCGGCGTCGGCGTCACCTTCTCGTGCATCGCGCTGATCTTCAATGCGCTGGCCAAGGGCTACGACTTCTTCACCTACTACTTCACGCTGTTCATGACGCCGATGATGTTCCTGTCGGGCGTGTTCTTCCCGCTCGAGCAGTTGCCGGGCGTGGTGCGAACGATCGCAGGATGGCTGCCGCTGTCCAACGCCGTGGCGCTGGTGCGGCCGCTCTTCATGGACCAGTGGCCGGCCGACTGGTGGCGGCACGCGCTGGTGCTCGTCGCCTACACGGTGGTCGCGTTCTGGATCGCGCTGGCCCTCACGCGCAAGCGCTTCAGAGCTTAGTGGGCCCCCACGCTCCCTCACTGCGTGTGGTCGCTGCCCCCCGAGGGGGCGTCGGCAGGCCGCCCGTCAGCGCGGAGCGCGGACTTCGCCGCGCGGGCGGCCCGGCGCCGGCCTGAACCGCTTGTCTCGTTCGTGACTGCAAAGCGGCGCGCCGCTGTTAGGGTCCGGACACAACGAGGAGACAGCATGAACCGTGTCCTGAGCGGCTTCCTGATGGCGTCGACGCTCGCCCTCGGCGCCTGCACGACGACCCCGACCCCGCCCACGCGCCCCGCCGCCTGGGCCCCGCCCGAGGCGATCGTCGCCCCTTCCGCCTTCTCGGGCGTGCACGGCCTGGCGATCGACCGCCAGGGACGGCTGCTCGCCGGCTCGGTGGTCGGCAATACGCTGTGGGAGGTCGACCGCCAGACCGGCGCCGCCCGCGTGCTGGTCAAGGGTCCCGAAGGCCAGGCCGACGACATCGCGGTCGGTCCCAAGGGCGAACTCGCCTGGACCAACTACCTGATGGGCATGCTGCGCCTGCGCGACAACGATGGCGCGCCGATGCGCGTGGTCGCCAAGGACCTGCCCGGCCTCAACTCGCTCGACTTCGATCGCCGCAACGGCAAGCTCTATGCGTCGCAGGTGTTCCTGGGCGATGCGCTGTGGGAGATCGACCCCGCCGGCCAGAAACCGCCGCGGCTGATCAAGAAGGACATGGGCGGCTTCAACGGCTTCGAGGTCGGGCCCGACGGCATGCTCTACGGCCCGCTGTGGTTCAAGGGCCAGGTGGTGAAGATCGACCCCTCGAACGGCGCCATGACCGTGATCGCAGAGGGCTTCAAGATCCCGGCCGCCGCCAATCTCGACGGCAAGGGCAACCTGTGGGTGGTCGATGCACGCAGCGGCGAGCTGGTCCGGGTCGATCTGGCGACCGGCCGCAAGACCGTGGCCAAGCAACTCAAGCCCTCGCTCGACAACCTGGCGATCGCGCCCGAAGGCACCATCTACGTCTCGAACATGGCCGACAACTCGGTCGAGGCCTTCAATCCGGCGACCGGCGAGCTGCGCCTGCTCACCGGCGGCAAGCTGGCGGTGCCGGCCGGCCTCAAGATCGACGGCAACGAGCTCTGGGTGGCCGACGTGTTCGGCTTCCGGCAGGTCGATGCCACGACCGGTGCGGTCCGCGACATCTTCCGGATGCAGCGCGACCCGGAGCTCGAATACCCGTTCGCGGTCGGCCTGTCGGCCACGCATTTCGCGCTCACGTCGTGGTTCACCGGCACGGTGCAGCTGGTCGACCGCAAGACGCTCAAGACCACCGGCGTGCTGCATGGCCTGAAGGGACCGGTCGACGCGATCCCGATGGCCGACGGCAGCGTGATCTACGCCGAGATCGCGACCGGCAGCGTGACGCGCGCCAAGGGTCCCAAGTTCGAGGACCGGGAGGTGCTGGCCAGCGGGCTCGGCGGGCCGGTGCAGATGATCGTCGGCCGCGACGGCGCGCTCTACGTCACCGAGGCCGCGGGCAGGCTCACGCGCATCCCGCTCGACGCCAGCGCGCCGCTGCGCCCGGTGGCCGAAGGGCTGGCGATGCCCGAAGGCGTGGCGCAGACGCCGTGGGGCACCTTCATCGTGGCCGAAAGCGCGGCCCGGCGGCTGGTCGAAATCGACCCCGTGAGCGGCAGCCGCCGCACCGTGGCCGAGAACCTGCCGATCGGCCTCGAGCCCGGCCCCGGCATGCCGCCGCCCTATGTGCCGACCGGCGTGGCGGTCGGCAGCGACGGCACGATCTATATGACGGCGGACCGCGACAACGCGCTGTACCGGATCCGGCCCCAGCGCTGAGGCTTCAGCTGGCGCAGTAGGCCGTCAGGGCGCCGACCAGGTGCCCGAAGGTCGCGCGCACGCGGCGCACGCGGCGCAGGTCCTCGTGCATCGTGACCCAGGTGTCCAGGCCGTAGCTGAAGGCCTCCGGCAGCACCGCCACCAGCGACGGATCGCGCCGCGCGATCGCCTTCTGGCAGATGCCGATCCCGAGGCCGGCGCGGATCGCGCCCAGCTGCGCGAGCTGGTTGTCGGTGCGGCAACTGAAGTGCGGGCGCGCCAGGCGCAGGCCGAGCGCGCTCAAGGCGCGCAGGTCGGCGGTCTCGCGGTCCGGGCCGATCAGCGCGAAGCGATCGAGGTCTTCGAGGCCGGCCGGCGTGCCATGGCGCTCCAGATAGCCTGCCTTGGCGAACAACCCCAGCTCGACCACGCCGACCCGTGTGGCGACCATCGCGGCCTGCGTGGGCCGCACCATTCGCACCGCGATGTCGGCCTCGTGCCGCAGCAGGTCCTCGTTGCGGTTGGTCAGGCTGAGTTCGAACGCCAGGCCCGGCTGGGTTTCCCGCAACCCGGCCAGGACCAACGGCAGGACCTCCGCGCCGACCACGTCGCTGGCGGTGATGCGCACCGTGCCGTGGGCGGCGTCGGTGTCCGCCGAAGCCGTCCGTGCGAAGGCTTCGGCCGCGGCGGCCATCACCTCGGCATGGCCGCCGAGTTCGCGCGCGGCCTCCGTCGGCGACAGGCCGCTGGGCGAGCGCGTGAAGAGGGCGACGCCGATCGAGCGCTCCAGCGCTTCGAGCCGGCGCCGCACCGTCGGCTGCGCGACGCCCAGCGCCCGCGCCGCGGCCGACAGGCTGCCCCCGCGCAGCACCGCGAGAAAGGCGCGCTGGCTTTCCCAGTCCAAAGAACTCTGGCTCATACATTTCATACTAGCCGATAGCAGCGTTATGACAATTGTGTTTATCCTCGCCCGCTTCAAGAATGGGTTCCTCAACGAAAGGAACCGGTCATGGAACGAGGAACGGTATTGGTGCTCGGTGCAACGGGCGGCATCGGCGGTGAAACCACGGCAGCCCTGCTGCGGCGCGGCTGGCAGGTGCGGGCCCTGGCGCGCGACCCGGCCAAGGCGGCGGCACAGTGGCCGGCCGGCACGACGGCGCCGCAATGGCTGGCGGGCGACGCGATGGACGCCGACCGCGTGGTCGCCGCCGCCCGCGGCGCCTCGCTGATCGTGCACGCGGTCAACCCGCCGGGCTACCGCCACTGGAATACGCTGGTGCTGCCGATGCTCGAGAGCACGATCCGCGCAGCCGAAGTCTCGGGCGCCCGCATCGTGCTGCCCGGCACGGTCTACAACTACGGGCCCGACGCCTTCCCCGACATCGCCGAAAACGCGCCACAGCACCCGCAGACGCGCAAAGGCGCGATCCGCGTGCAGATGGAGCAGCGCCTGCGCGCGGCGGCCGAGCGCGGCGTGCGCACGCTGATCGTGCGAGCCGGCGACTTCTTCGGCCCGCACGCCGGCAACAACTGGTTCTCGCAGGGCCTCGTCAAGCCCGGCCAGCCGCTGGCCGCCATCACCGACCCGGCGCGGCCGGGCATCGGCCACCAATGGGCCTACCTGCCGGACGTGGCCGAGACCATCGTGCAACTGGTCGAACGCGAGGCTGCGCTGCAAGCCTTCGACAGCTTCCACATGGGCGGCCACTGGGACGCCGACGGCACCCGGATGCAGGCGGCGATCCGGCGCGCCAGCGGCCAGCCCGAATTGCCCGTCCGACGCTTCCCGTGGTGGCTGGTCGCGCTGGCCTCACCGTTCGTGCCCGTGTTTCGCGAGCTGCGCGAGATGCGCTACCTCTGGCAGCAGCCGGTGCGCCTCGACAACGCGCGGCTGCTGGCGCTGCTCGGCAGCGAGCCGCACACGCCGATCGACCTCGCGGTCGGGGCCACGCTCGAAGGCCTGGGCTGCCTGCGGTCGACGCCGGCAGCGGGCGCTAGCCACTTCCCGCAAGCGCGCCCGGCCGACCCGGCCTAGAGTGGTCCACGCTCACAGCAGGACCGACCGGAACCAGGCATGAATTACACGCACGAACACCTCGAGATCCAGAAGACGATGCGCCGCTTCATCGACGAGGAAATCAATCCACACGTCGACGAATGGGAGGCGGCCGAGAGCTTCCCGGCCCACGAGGTGTTCGCCAAGCTCGGCGCGCTGGGCCTGCTCGGGCTCAACAAGCCGGAGGAATACGGCGGCGCCGGCCTCGACTACTCCTACGCGATGGCGATGGCCGAGGCGCTGGGCCACGTGAGCTGCGGCGGCGTGCCGATGGCCATCGGCGTGCAGACCGACATGTGCACCCCGGCGCTGGCCCGCTTCGGCAGCGACGAACTGCGCCGCGAGTTCCTGGCGCCCGCGATCGCAGGCCAGACCGTGGGCTGCATCGGTGTCAGCGAACCCGGCGCCGGCAGCGATGTCGCCGGCCTCAAGAGCCATGCGCGAAAAGACGGCGGCGACTACCTGATCAGCGGCCAGAAGATGTGGATCACCAACAGCCTGCAGGCCGACTGGATGTGCATGCTGGTCAACACCAGCGACGGCCCCGCGCATCGCAACAAGTCGCTGATCATGGTGCCGATGGACAGCCCCGGCATCGAAAAGGCGAGGAAGATCCGCAAGATCGGCATGCACTCGAGCGACACCGGCCTGATCTACTTCGACGAGGTCCGGGTGCCGCAGCGCTATCGCATCGGCGGGGAAGGCCAGGGCTTCGTCTACCAGATGCAGCAGTTCCAGGAAGAGCGCCTGTGGTGCGCGGCGAGTTCGCTGGCGCCGCTCGACGAGTGCATCGCCGACACCATCGAATGGGCGCAGCAGCGCAAGCTGTTCGGCGGCACGCTGGCCGACCAGCAGTGGGTGCAGTTCAAGCTGGCCGAACTCAAGACCGAGGTGGAAGCGCTGCGCGCGCTGACCTACCGCGCCTGCGACCTGCACGTGCAGGGCCAGGACGTGACCGAACTGGCCTCGATGGCCAAACTCAAGACCGGCCGGCTCACGCGCGAGGTGTCCGACACCTGCCTGCAGTTCTGGGGCGGCATGGGATTCACCTGGGAGAACCGGGTCTCGCGGCTCTTCCGCGACGGCCGCCTGGCCTCGATCGGCGGCGGCGCCGACGAGGTGATGCTCGGCATCCTCGCCAAGACCATGGGCATCGCGAAGCGGCCGCCGCGGGAATGACGGCAGCCGCCCGGGCTCCTACCGATCGCGCGCCGGGGTCGCGGCCTGCAGCGCGCGCAGCTTGTCCTTCTTGCTCGGCCGCTTGCCCTTGACGCCGCCGGTGCCCGGCTCGCCCGCGGGCGCGGGCGGCGGCACCTCGACCGGCTCGAAGCCGGCCACCCGCTCGCGCGGCACGTTGAGGCCCTGGCGCTTCTCGATCAGCCTGAAATGCGCCTCGGTCGCGGCGCTGACGAAGCTCACCGCGACGCCGCTTTCGCCGGCCCGGCCGGTGCGGCCGATCCGGTGCACGTAGTCGACCGACGAGCGCGGCAGGTCGAAATTCACCACCACCGGCAACTGCGCGACGTCGATGCCGCGGGCCGCCAGGTCGGTGGCCACCACCACCTGCACCCGGGAAGCCTTGAAGTCGGCCAGCACCTGCGTGCGCTTGCCCTGGCTCAGCACGCCATGGAAGGGTTCGGCCTCGACACCGGCGCGGCGCAGCTTGTCGGCCACGATCTCGGCGCCATGCTTGGTGGCGACGAAGACCAGCACGCGGGTCCAGCCGCTGTCCTTGATCAGCTGGCGCAGCAACTGGGTGCGGCGGCTGGCGTCGACCTCGATCGCACGCTGCTGGATGGCCGCTGGCTCCCCGGCCGGCTCGGCCTCCACCTCGACGCGCACCGGCTCCTTCAACAGGCTGTCGGCCAGCGACTGGATCGCCTGCGGGAAGGTGGCCGAGAACAGCAGGTTCTGGCGCCGCGCCGGCAACAGCGCCAGGATGCGGCCCAGTTCCTCGGCGAAGCCGAGATCGAACAGGCGGTCGGCCTCGTCGAGCACCAGCGTGGCCACCGACGACAGCCTGAGCGCGCGATGGTCGATCAGGTCGAGCAGGCGGCCCGGCGTCGCGACCATGATGTCGGCGCCGCCGCGCAGCGCCATCATCTGCGGGTTGATCGAGACGCCGCCGAAAGCCACCGCGATGCGCACCGGCGCCGGCAGGTGCTGCGCCAGGCTGCGCATCGACTCGCCGACCTGCGCGGCGAGCTCGCGCGTGGGAACCAGCACCAGCACCTGCAGGCGGCGGGGCGACTGGCGGGGCTGGCCGGCGAGCGCCTGCAGCAGCGGCAGCGAGAATGCCGCAGTCTTGCCGGAGCCGGTCCGGGCCGCGCCCAGCAGGTCACGTCCCTGCAGGATCGCCGGGATGGCTTCGAGCTGGATCGCGGTGGGCGCGACGTAGCCCTTGTCGGTGGCGGCGCGCACCAGGGCGGGATCGAGTCCGAGCGATTGAAATGGCATGGATGGAGGCACGGGATAGGGCGTTGAGAATGACGGAGCATAGCTACCATCCACCAGGCGACACAGCAACGATGAATTCCGAGGACCTCGACAAGCTCGTCAGCCGCGAGATGCCGTTCGGCAAATACAAGGGCAGGCTGATTGCCGACCTGCCCGGCAACTACCTGACCTGGTTCGCCCGCGAAGGCTTCCCGCCCGGGGAAATCGGCCGCCTGCTGTCGCTGATGCACGAAATCGACCACAACGGGCTCAAAGGGCTGCTGAACCCGCTGCGCAGGCGGCCGCCGGGCTGATTTCGTCTCTTTTTTCAGCCCCGGAACAAATAATCACTCGAATTTCTAGCGGAAGTTCACACAAAAGTCTGATAGTGCACGACAATGCTGGAGCGTTTCTGGCAGTCACTGCCAGTTTCGTGAACCGGTGATCGGTCAGTTTCGCGCCACAGCGCCACTTATGTTTGTTGTGATACTGGGACTCCATCGCTTTGTTTTTTTGGTTTGATTAGGAGTCCCTCCATGGGCAAGAAACTTTACGTAGGCAACCTCGCTTACTCCATCCGCGACAACGACCTCGAACAGGCTTTCAGCCAGTACGGCTCGGTCGCCAGCGCCAAGGTCATGATGGAACGCGACAGCGGTCGCTCCAAGGGCTTCGGCTTTGTCGAAATGGGCACCGACGCGGAAGCGCTGGCTGCCATCGAAGGCCTGAACGGCCAAGCACTCGACGGCCGCAGCCTGACCGTCAATGAAGCACGTCCGATGGAGCCCCGCTCGCCCGGCGGCTTCGGCGGTGGCGGCGGCCGCAGCGGCGGCGGCGGTGGCTACGGCGGCGGCGGTGGTGGCGGCTACGGTGGTGGTGGTGGTGGTGGCGGCAACCGCAGCGGCGGTGGCGGCTACGGCGGCGGCGGCGGTGGCCGCGGCGGCTACTAAGCCCTCCCCAGCTTCAAGCAAAAAAGGCTCCTTCGGGAGCCTTTTTCGTTGGCGCGCCAGCGCTCGGTACGTGGAAGTCCGTACAGTGCTGGTCAGCCCACCGTCAGGCGCTGGCGACGACCCTCGAGGCAACTTCAACGAGGATCGAGACAATGCGCATCAAGAGTCAGGCCGACTTCTATTCAGGAGTCATGTTCGCAGCGGTGGGGGCGGCGTTTGCCATCGGCGCCACCACCTACAACATCGGCGATGGGGCCCGCATGGGGCCCGGCTACTTCCCGCTCATGCTGGGCATCCTGCTGGCTGTCCTTGGCGCCCTTGTCATGTTCCAGTCGCTGGTGGTCGAGACGGTCGACGGCGACCCGATCGGCAAATGGGCCTGGAAGCCGCTGTTCTTCGTCATCGTGGCCAACCTCGCCTTCGGCGTGTTGCTGGGCGGACTGCCGAGCATCGGCGTGCCGGCCATGGGCATGATCATCGCGATCTACGCGCTGACCATCATCTCCAGCCTCGCGGGCGAGCACTTCAAGCTGCGCGACGTGCTGGTTCTCTCGACCATCCTGGCGGCAGGCAGCTACGTGGCGTTCATCTGGGCGCTCAAGTTGCAGATCCAGGTCTGGCCCACCTTCATTTCGGGCTGAGGACACCGCCATGGAACTGTTTCACAACCTCGCGATCGGCTTCGGCGTCGCCTTCACCTTCACCAACCTGCTGTACTGCCTGGTCGGCTGTATCCTGGGCACGCTGATCGGCGTGCTGCCGGGCATCGGCCCGGTCGCCACCATCGCGATGCTGCTGCCCGCGACCTACGCGCTGCCGCCGGTGTCGGCCCTCATCATGCTGGCCGGCATCTACTACGGCGCCCAGTACGGCGGCTCCACCACCGCCATCCTGGTCAACCTGCCGGGCGAATCGTCCTCGGTCGTGACCTGCATCGACGGCTACCAGATGGCGCGACAGGGGCGAGCGGGGCCTGCGCTGGCCGCGGCCGGCCTGGGTTCGTTCTTCGCCGGCTGCGTCGGCACGCTGATCCTGGCGGCCTTCGCGCCGCCGCTGACCGAGCTGGCGTTCAAGTTCGGCCCGGCCGAGTACTTCTCGCTGATGGTGCTGGGCCTGATCGGCGCCGTGGTGCTGGCCTCGGGCTCGCTGCTCAAGGCGGTCGCGATGATCGTGCTGGGCCTGCTGCTCGGCATCGTCGGCACCGACGTCAATTCGGGCGTGGCGCGCTTCAGCTTCGACATTCCTGAACTCACCGACGGCATCGGCTTCGTCGTGATCGCGATGGGCGTGTTCGGCTACGGCGAAATCATCGGCAACCTGTCGCAGCCCGACGAGGAGCGCGAGGTGTTCACCTCCGAGGTCAAGGGCCTGTGGCCGACCAAGGACGACTTCAAGCGCATGACGCCCGCGGTGCTGCGCGGCACGGCGCTGGGCTCGGCGCTCGGCATCCTGCCCGGCGGCGGTGCGCTGCTGGCTTCGTTCGCGGCCTATGCGCTCGAGAAGAAGATCCGCATGCGGCCCGGCGAAGTACCCTTCGGCAAGGGCAACATCCGCGGCGTGGCATCGCCCGAGTCGGCCAACAACGCCGGCGCCCAGACCTCCTTCATCCCGCTGCTGACGCTTGGCATCCCGCCCAACGCGGTGATGGCGCTGATGGTCGGCGCGATGACGATCCACAACATCCAGCCCGGCCCGCAGGTGATGACCAGCAACCCGGAGCTGTTCTGGGGCCTGATCGCCTCGATGTGGATCGGCAACGCGATGCTGATCATCCTGAACCTGCCGCTGATCGGCATGTGGATCAAGCTGCTGACGGTGCCCTACAAGTTCCTGTTCCCGGCGATCGTGCTGTTCTGCGCCATCGGCGTGTACTCGACCAACAACAACACCTTCGACATCTGGATGGTGGCGGCCTTCGGCTTCATCGGCTATCTGTTCATCAAGCTCCGGACCGAGCCGGCGCCGCTGCTGCTGGGCTTCATCCTGGGGCCGATGATGGAAGAGAACCTGCGCCGTGCGCTGCTGCTGTCGCGCGGCACGTGGAGCGTGTTCGTGACGCGGCCGCTGTCGGCCGGGTTGCTGGTGGCGGCCTGCCTGCTGCTCGGGATCGTGCTGCTGCCGTCGATCAAGGCGAAGCGGGAAGAAGCCTTCGTCGAAGAATAAGCCGGCCCCGCCCCGGGGGGTGCCGTGCCCCCCGGAGGCTGTGTTCTCAGGCGTTGCGCTCGACGATGAAGCTCACGACGGTGGTGGCACTGCCGCCGATGTTGAGCGTCGCAAAGCGCCGGGCGCCCTCGACCTGGCAATCGCCGGCCCGCCCCGCCACCTGGCGCGCGGCGTCGAGCACCATGCGCACGCCGGTGGCGCCCACCGGGTGGCCCAGGCCGATCAGCCCGCCGCTCGGGTTGACCGGCAGGCGGCCGCCCCGTTCGATGGTGCCGGCCTCGATGGCGCGCCAGCTCTCGCCTGGCGCGGTGATGCCGAAGTGGTCGATCGCCATGTACTCGGTGGTGGTGAAGCAATCGTGCGTCTCGATGCCGTCGAGCTGCCACACGTCCGCGATGCCGGCGCGGCGGAATGCACCCTGGACCGCCTCGCGCACATGCGGGAACACGTAGGCCTGGCCGGCACTGGCCTGCAGCTTGGGATCGAGCTTCAGGTGCGCCGTACGGTGACCCCAGCCGGCGATGCGCGGCAGCGCGTCCAGCGACTGGCCCCGCCGCCTGGCCCATGCCTCGGCGAAGCGCGGCGACGCGAGAATCACGGCTGCGGCGCCGTCGGTGACCTGGCCGCAATCCTGGCGCCGGATCATGCCCTCGATCACGGGATTGGCTGCATCGTCGGCGGTGAAGCTGGCCTCGGTGTAGTCCCACGCTCGCGTCTGCGCGAACGGGTTGCGGCGCGCGTTCGAGATGTTGATCTCGGCGATGCGCGCCAGATGCTCGTACTTCAGTCCATAGCGCCGCTCGTACTCCTGCCCCACCCGATGGAACATGTGCGGCCACACGTAGGTCGCCCCGGCGCCTTCCTCGCCCACCCAGGTCGCGGCACCCAGGTGCTGTGCGGCCACGGCGCCGGGCACGTTGCGCTCCAGCTCCACGCCGGTGACCAGCACGCAATCGTAGCGGCCGCACTCGATCTCGGCCGTGGCGGCCAGCATCGCGATGCTGCCCGACGCGCAGGCCGCCTCGTGCCGCCCCGCGGGCGTGCCGTAGAAGCCGGGGTCGATCGCCGCGAGCATGCCGCCCAGCTGACCCTGCCCGGCGAAGAGTTCGCCGACGAAATTGCCGACATGGCCGGATTCGATCTCGCGCGGCTCCAGCGCGGCATCGGCGAGCGCGCCCTGCACCGCGTCGCGCATCAGCTCGAACAGGCCATCGCCGGCGCGTGACGCGTGGCGTGCGAAATCGGTCTGGTGACCGCCGAGGATGTAGACCGGGGTGGGAGTCATGCACTTCTTTCCGAGGTGATGGCGGCAAGCTGCCGGGCGGCCTCGCGCAGAGGTGCCTTGACGAGCTTGCCATTGAGGTTGCGCGGCAGCGGCGTCGCGCTGACGGTGACGAAATCGGGTGTCTTGTAGTCGGCCAGCGTGCGACGGCACAGCGCACGCACGGCCTCGGCATCCACGGGCTCGGTGGCATGCACGAACACGTGCACGCGCTCGCCCAGCACCGGGCAGGGGCTCGCGACCGCAGCCACCTCGATCACGCCCGGGTGGCGCTGGATCACGTTTTCGAGCTCCACGCAGTACACCTTGAAACCGCCGCGGTTGATCATGTCCTTGATGCGGTCGAACACGCGCACGAAGCCTTCGGCATCGATGCTGCCGATGTCGCCCGAGCGCCAGTAGCCGGCCACGAACGCGTCCCGCGTGGCCTCGGGGTTGGCCCAGTAGCCGATGGCGTTGCCGGGGCTTCGGATCCACAGTTCGCCCGATTCGCCGGTGGCCACTTCGCGGCCGGCGGTGTCGAGCACGCGGATATCGACGCATGGCACCACGGTGCCGACGGTGTCGGGCTTGCGCGCCGCGTCGCCGCGCTCGGTGAGCGTGACCGCCGAAGTCGTCTCGGTGGCGCCGAAGCCGTTGTAGAGCGCGAGGCCGGGCAATGCCGCTGCCAGTCGCGCAATCGTGATCTCGGGCATCGCTGCGCCGCCGAAATGGCCGATGCGCCAGCACGACAGGTCGCGCCCGGGCAGCGAGGGATGCAGCAGGCAGAGGTTGTACATGGCCGGGACCATGACCGCGGCCGTGACGCGCCGCGCCTCGATTTCGGCCAGGGCTTCGCCCGCGCCGAACTGCCGCAGGCACACCAGGCAGCCGCCCACCTGCAGCGCGACGACCACCACCGCCAGCAGGCCCGAGATGTGCGAAGCCGGGATCGCCAGCAGCATGCGGTCGTCGGCGGTGTAGCCGAAGCGGCGCACGTAGTGGCGCGCGGTATGAAAGAAGCCCAGGTGGGACAGCACCGCACCCTTCGGGTGCCCGGTGGTGCCCGAGGTGTACATGATGCAGGCGGCCCGGGTGTCTTCGAAGTCCGCGCCGACCGGCGCATCGTCGCCGGCGGCCAGCAGTGCCGCATACGAAAGCGCGCCCGGCCGCAGCGCCGCATCGAGGCCGCGCTCCTCGATGCACACGGTGCAATGCACGCCGGCCATGTCGGCCGGCGGCGGCAGCCGGTCGGCCAGGGAGGCGTCGAACACCAGCGCTGCAGCACCGCACTGGTTGAGCATGTAGCCGAGCTCCGCCGCGCTCTGCCGGGTGCCGATCGGCACTGCGATCGCGCCGAGCCGCCAGATGCCGGCCAGCAGCACGATGAACTCGGACCGATTGCCGACGAACAGCGCGACCCGGTCGCCGCTCGCCACGCCGCGCGCGGCGAGTCCGCTCGCGACCCGGTCGGCCAGGCGGTCGAGCATGCGGTAGCTCAGCGTCACGGCGCCGTCCTCGACCGCCGGCGCGTCGCCGCGCAGGGCCACCGACGCGCGCAGCATCGCGTCGAGGTTGCGCGGCCGCTCGGCATAGCACGGCACCAGCCGATCGCCGTAGAGCGCCTCCAGGCGCAGCGCGTCGCCCTGCGGGGTGAAAGTCGGACCGCTCATGATGCCGCCCTCCCTTCCCGCGCCATGGTCGGCTCGCGCATGCGCACGGCGCCGTCGATGCGCACTACCGAGCCGTTCATCATCCCGTTCTCGATCAGCGCCTGCACCATGTGGGCGAACTCCTCCGGCCGGCCGGGACGCGGCGGAAAGGGCACGTCGTCGATCAGCGTGCGCCGCGTGTGCGTGGGCACGACCTCGTACATCCCGGTCTCGAAGGTGCCCGGCGCGAGCGCCACCACGCGGATGCCGAAGCGCGCGAGCTCGCGCGCCAGCGGCAGCGTCATGCTGGCCACGCCGGCCTTCGACGAGCCGTAGGCCGCCTGCGCCGAGAGCGCCTCGTAGGCCGCCACCGAGGCGGTGTTGACGACCACGCCGCGGTCCTCGCCGTCGGCGGCGTGGTCGTCGCTCAGGCCCTCGGCGAACAGACGAAGGGTGTTGAAGGTGCCGACCAGGTTGACGTCGATGACGCGGCGGAAGACCTCGAGCTCCCGCGGCACCGGGCGGCCGGTCGCCTTGTCGGTGCGAAACACGCGCGCGGGCCCCAGCACGCCGGCGCAGTTGACCAGGATGCGCGGCAGGCCGAGCGCAGCGCGCACCTGCGCGAAGGCCGCTTCCATGTCGCTGGCTGCGCTCACGTCGCCGCCGATGGCCAGCACCGGCTGCGCGGCGGCGAGCGCATCGAGCGGCGCGCCGGCCAGGTCCAGCGCCGCCACGCGCGCGCCCTGCGCCACCAGGCGCCGCACCGTGGCCCGCCCCAGCCCCGAGGCCGCGCCGGTGACGACGGCCACCGTTCCTTCGATCTGCATCGTTTCTCCTTGGTGAGCGGCGTTCAGACGCGCGCCGGCATGCGCAGCGCGCCGTCGAGGCGGATCACTTCGCCGTTGAGCATCGGGTTGCCGACGATTGCGAGCACCAGCGCCGCGAACTCGCCGGCTTGGCCGGGCCGCTTCGGGAACGGCGGCACGGCGGCGAACACCACATCGCGCGATGGCGGCGCGAGGTTCATCGTCATCGGCGTCTCGAACACGCCAGGCGCGATGCCCATGACGCGGATGCCGTGCTCGCCGAGCTCGCGTGCCAGGGGCAGCACCATGCCGGCCACGCCGCCCTTGGACGCGGCATAGGCGGCCTGCCCGATCTGGCCGTCGAAGGCGGCGATCGAGGCGGTGTTGACGATCACGCCGGCCTCTGCGTCGCCCGCGCGCCCTTCGATCATCTGCGGCACGGCGCAGCGGATGCAATTGATGGCGCCCAGCAGATTGACCTCGATCACGCGCCGGAACTCGGCCAGCGGCATGGCGACGCCGCGGCGCACCACGCTCCCCGGGTCGGCAATGCCGGCGCAGTTGACCAGGATGCCGGTTCGCCCCAGCCGCTCGGCGACCTGGCCGAACACGGACTCGATGCGGTCGGCATCGGCCACGTCGGCCGCGAAGCCGATGGCACCCAGCGCCGCGGCGGCCGCCTCGACGGCCGCCGCATCGCGGTCGATGAGCGCGACGGACGCGCCCGCCGCGCGCAGTGCCTTCGCGGTGGCTGCGCCGAGGCCCGACGCACCGCCCGTGACCACCGCGACCCTGCCCTGCACCCCGGCGCCGATGAACTGCATGCGAACCTCAGTCAGGACGGTTCATCTTGCAGTTGACGGGCAGCTCGGTGACCGGACCCGGCACCTTGGCCACCGTCTTCCAGCCCATCCCCAGGCCTTCGGCGTCGTACTTCACGCCCTTCACGAGCTGAGTGACGTAGAGCGGGTGCGTGGCCTGGTGGTCGGCCTTGCGCATCTGGATCTTGCCGAAGGGCGAGTCGTAGTCCATGCCTTCGAGCGCCTGCGCGATCTTCACGAGATCGGTGGCGTTGCCCACCTTCTCGATGGCGCGCGCCAGCATGTCCATCTGCACGAGGATGGAGGTGTAGTAGAGGTCCTCGCCGAACTTGGCCTTGAAATCCTTCTGATACTTCTCGAGCGCAGGCTGCTTGTCCTCGACCGGCACGTTCGGATGCCACGAAGCGATCTGGAACACGGTGTCCTCGCCGGCCGCTCCGATCGACGTCGGGACGCCGAACAGGCCGCCGTAGTAGGTCAGGTAGCGCGCGTTCAGGCCCGACTCCTTGCTGGCCCGCACCAGCAGCGAGAGGTCGTTGCCCCAGTTGCCGGTGAGCACCGTATCGGCCCCGGACTGCTTGATCTTCAGCACGTAGGGCGAGAAGTCCTTCACCTTGCCGAAGGGATGGAAATCGTCGCCGACGAACTGCACGTCCGGTCGGGCCTTGCCGATGATCTCGCGCGCGTCGGCGCTGACCGAGCGGCCGAAGGCATAGTCCTGGTTGATGAGGTAGATCTTCTTGATCTTCGGGTTCTGCTTCACGTAGTCGGCGATGGCATACATCTTCATCAACTGGTGCGCCTCGAAGCGGAACATCCAGAAGCTGCACTTCTCTCCCGTGAGTTCGGGCAGCGCCGAGCCGTAGTTGAGGTAGAGCACCCGCGACTGCGGATTTCGATCGTTGTGCTTGTCGACCGCGCCCTCCAGGGCGCCGGCGATGCCGGAGTTGCCGGCCTGCACCATGAAGCTGATCTTCTGGTCGACCGTGCTGTTGAGCATTGCGATTGCCTTCGCCGGATCGCCGCCGTTGTCCATCGCCACCACTTCGAGCTTGCGGCCGAGCACGCCGCCGCGCTCGTTGATCAGGTTCACCGCGTAGAGCAGCGTCTTCGACACCGTCACCCCCGTCGAGGCGGTCGGCCCCGAGAAGGTATCGATGTGCGAGATGCGGATCGGCGGCTGCGACTGCGCCGAGGCGGCGAGCGCGCAAACGGCCAATGCCGCCGCAACGCCCAGGGAGCGAGGAAATGCCATGGTGGTCTCCGAGGGATGCCGGCGCGCGGGCGGCGATCCCGTGGTTTTTCTGTTGAGTCAATACAAGTTACCTTGCAGTAACTTCCAGTTAATATAGACAGCCTCACCGGCTCCGTCAAGCGGGCAGACCCCGCACACGGGTGACCGACAATTGCACCCAAGCCATGGTCACAACGCCCAGATCCAAACCGACTCCGAAGGCCGCCCGCTGGAACAACGCGCTGGCCGGCACGCCCGACCCGCGCGAGATCCGCAAGCGCGCGCTGATCGCTGCTGCCGGCCGCACCTTCGGGGTGAAGGGCTTCCACAACACCACGCTCGACGACATCGCGAGCGCACTGTCGGTGACCAAGCCGGCGCTGTATCGCTACGTCAAGAACAAGCACGAGATCCTGTATGAGTGCCATCGCCTGGCAATCGGCATGGCCGAGGAGGCTCTTGAAACGGCGGAGTCCGAAGGCGCCACCGCGCTGGACGCGCTGCGCCTCTTCGTCAGTCTCTACATCCGCAAGATGACCAGCGAACTGGGCACCTGCGTGGTGCTGACGGAGTACTACTCGATGACCGCGCAGCACAACGCCCTGATCCAGCAGCGGAGACGGGTGGTCGACACGCAGCTGCGCGCGCTGGTGAGCCGGTGCGTCGACGAGGGAGCGATCGCGCCGTGCGACCCCAAGCTCGCGGTGTTCTTCTTCATGGGGGCCATCAACAACATCAACCGCTGGTTCACCGACAAGGGCGAAACACAGGGCGATGCGATCGCCGAAGCCTTCGCGGACCACGTGATCCACGGCCTGCGTCCACTGAAGGCATCGAAGCGAAGCGCCCGCTGAGGCTTCGCTCGCGCAAAGAAGAAAGCCGCCCTCGGGCGGCTTCGCGGCTTCCTCGCGCGGGTCGCCGGACGTTCAGGGCGCCAGGTAGTCCGACACCACCTTCCACTTGCCGTCGACGATCTGCGACAGCCGCGACTGGTCATTGCCCAGCCGCTTGGTGGCGCTGAAAGTCATCTTCGGGCTGCCGAACATGTCGGGCTCGAAGGTGCTGCCGTCCATCGCCTTGATGAAGCTGTCGGTGGTCAGGTTCGGACCCGCCTTGTTCGCGGCCTGGATGAAGTCCTGGACGATCATGTAGCCATAGACCGAGAACACGGTCGGATCCTCGTTGAACTTGGTCTTGTACTTGTTGGCCCAGAAGCGCAGCGACTGCGACTGCTCGTCGGTGTAGGGGTTCTGCACCGTCATGGTGGCGTAGATGCCGTCCATCGGCTTGCCGCCCAGCTTGTGGATCAGGTCGGTATAAGCCGCGCTCGATCCCAGGAAGGTCGGGTTGAAGCCGGTCTTGCGCGCCTCGCCCACCGTGCCGATGGTCTCCCGGATGATGGTGCCGAGCACCACCAGGTCGCAATTGGCGGCCTTCATCTTGGCGACCTGGGACGAGAAGTCGGTGGCGCCGCGCTTGAAGGAGGTCTTCTCGGCGAGTTCCATGCCCGCGGCCTTGAGGCCGGCCTCGGCGCCGCGCTGCACCTCGAGGCCGAATTCGTCGTCCTGGTAGATGGTGCAGACCTTCTTGGCGCCCTTGTCCTTGATCATCTTCGGCAGCGCCATGCGGATCTGGTCGTAGTAGGTCGCGGCAAAGGAATACTTGAGCCGGTTGAGCGGCTCGTACATCTCGCGCGCCGCCGTGATCGGGAAGAAGTTCACGATGTTCTTCTCGAACTGCACCGGCATCGCCGCCATGTTCTGCGCGGTGCCGATGTGGCCCGCCATGATGAAGATCTTTTCCTGGTTGACCAGCTTCTGCGCCGCCAGCACGGCCTTCTTGGGGTCGTAGCCCGAGTCCTCGACGAACAGCTTGAGCTTGCGGCCATGCACGCTGCCCTGCTCGTTGAGCTCGTCCACCGCAAGCTGCATGCCGTTGCGCGACTGCTTGCCGAAGCCGGCCAGCGGGCCGGAGAGGTCCTGGATGGTGCCGATGCGGATCTCGTCCTTGCTCACGCCCTGCTGCTGCGCGCTGGCCAGGCCGGCGCCCAGCGCGAGACCGGCCGCGGCGGCCAGGGGGATCAGAGTCTGGGTCTTCATACGGTTGTCTCCTCTAGGTTGGCGGAAGAATGGCGGCTACGCGTACATGGCATCGATGCGCTCGGCGTACTTGGTCTGGACCAGCTTGCGCTTGAGCTTCATGGTCGGCGTGAGCTCCTCGTCCTCGGCGCTGAGTTGCGTTTCGAGAAGGAAGAACTTCTTGATCTGCTCGACCCGCGCGAACTTCGCGTTGACGCGGTCGAGCTCGGCCTGGATCAGGTCCTGCACCTCCTGCGTGCGCGTGAGGCTCTGGTAGTTGCTGAACGGCACGTCATGGTCCTGGGCGAATTTCTCGACGTTCTCCTGGTCGATCATGACGATCACGGTGAGGTAGGGCCTGGCGTCGCCGATCACCACCGCATCGGTGATGTAGGGACTGAACTTGAGCTCGTTCTCGAGTTCGCTCGGCGTGACGTTCTTGCCGCCTGCCGTGATGATGATGTCCTTCATGCGGTCGGTGATGCGGAAATACCCGTCCTCGTCGACCGTGCCGACGTCGCCGGTGTGCAGCCAGCCCTCGGCATCGATGGCCTCGGCCGTCTTCTCCGGCAGGTTCAGGTAGCCCATGAAGACGTTGGTGCCGCGCACCAGGATCTCGCCGGTGGCGGAGTCGATGCGCACTTCGTTGTAGCCCGCGGCCGGGCCGATGGCGCCGGGCTTGATGCGTCCGGCCGGCACGCCGGTGGCGGCGCCGCATGACTCCGTCATGCCCCAGACTTCGAGCATCGGCACGCCGAGCGCGAGGTACCACTTCACGAGTTCGGGTGAGATCGGCGCCGCGCCGGTGACGAGGAATCGCGCGCGGTGGATGCCGATCAGCTTGCGCACGTTGTCGAGCGCCAGCTTGCGCGCGAGCAGGAACTTGAGGCGCAGCAGGCCGCCGACGGGCTGGCCGGCCAGCACGCGGTCGGCGATGTCGGCGCCGACGCCGATGCTCCAGCCGTAGGCCGCCTGCTGCACGCGGCTGGCTTCCTTGAGCGCGATCATCACGCCCGAATAGAACTTCTCCCACACGCGCGGCACCGCGGTGAACACGGTGGGCGCAATCTCGCGCACGTTCTCGGGCACGGTCTCGGGGTTCTCGACAAAGTTGAGGATCGAGCCGGTGTACATCGCGAAGTACTCCCCGCCCATGCGCTCGGCGATGTGGCACAGGGGCAGGAAGCACATGCGCTCGTCGTGCTCGTCCTGCGCCACCAGCGTGTTGTAGCCGCGCGTGGTGTAGACGAGCCCACGGTGGCTGTGCATCGCGCCCTTGGGCTTGCCGGTGGTGCCCGAGGTGTAGACCAGGATCGCCAGGTCGTCGGGGCTGCAGGCGGCGATGCGCTGTTCGAGCTCCTGCGGATGGGCCGCGAGGTAGTCGCGCCCGAGCGCGCGCAGGGCGTCGAGGCTGATGACCTCGGCATCACGGAGGTCGCGCAGGCCTTCCATGTCGAAGACCACGATCTTGCGCAGCAGCGGCAGGCCCGCACGCACCTCGAGCGCCTTGTCGAGCTGCTCGTCGTCCTCGACGAACAGCACGGTGGTGCGCGAGTCCTCGCAGAGGTAGTGCACCTGCGAGGCGGCGTCGGTCGGATAGATGCCGTTGGCCACGCCGCCGCAACTGAGCACCGCGAGATCGCACAGCACCCATTCGATGACCGTATTCGACAGGATCGACGCGCATTCGTGCGGCGCGAAGCCGATCGCCATCAGGCCACCGGCGATCTCGGCCACCGCGTCGGCGGTCTGCTTCCAGGTCCAGCTGCGCCAGATGCCGAGCTTTTTCTGCCGCATCCAGACGGTGTCGCCGCGCAGGCGGGCCGCGTTCCAGAACATCGCGGGCAGGGTCTCCCCCGGGACCACGATGTCGGTGCGCGACTGGATACGGCCCAGGTCCCAGAGGCCGGCAGGTGCCTTGGCGTGCATGGCTTGGCTCATCTCCAGGTCTTCTTCTTCTTCCAGCGCCGCTCGCCGCGCACGCCGTCGTCCTTGAGGCCGAGATAGAACTCCTTGATGTCCTCCTTCTCGCGCAGCCGCTCGCAGGTGTCTTCCATCACGATGCGGCCGTTCTCCAGCACGTAGCCGTAGTCGGAGGCGTTGAGCGCCATGTTGGCGTTCTGCTCGACCAAGAGGATCGTGGTGCCGCGCTCGCGGTTGATGCGCACCACGATCTCGAAGATCTCCTTGGTGAGCTTGGGCGACAGCCCCAGGCTGGGCTCGTCGAGCAGGATCAGGTGCGGCGCGGCCATGATCGCGCGCGAGATGGCCAGCATCTGCTGCTGGCCGCCCGACAGCAGGCCGGCGTCCTGCGCGGCGCGCTCCTTGAGGATCGGGAAGTAGCCGAACACGGTCTCGATGTCGCGCGCCACGCCGTCGCGGTCGCGGCGGGTGTAGGCGCCCATCAGGAGGTTGTCCTTGACGGACAACAGCGGGAAGACCTCGCGGCCTTCGGGCACGTGGCTCAGGCCCTGCTGGACGATGTGCGCGGGGTCCCGGGCCGTGATGTTGCTGCCCTTGAACTCGATGCTGCCCTTGCGCGGATCGATGATGCCCGAGATGGTCTTGAGGATGGTGGTCTTGCCGGCGCCATTGGAGCCCAGCACGGTGGCGATCTCGCCGGCGCGGACCTTGAGGCTGACGCCTCGGATGGCCTTGATGGGGCCGTAGGCGCTCTCCACGTTGAGGAGCTGGAGGACTACGTCGGTCATGGACGTGCCTCACCTTCGGGGTGGCGGCGGCGGGCGGTATGCCCCGGGCCGGCCGACGTCACCGGCCGCTTCGCGGCTGCCCTGCGCTGCTCGCGGTACGCGGGGTCTCGCTCAAACTCGCTTCGCTCAAACAGTCGCGAGCCCTGATCCGCGTACCGCTGCGCTGCTCGGCGGTGCCTCAACGGC
>NZ_JBFUBW010000040.1:0-61268 GCF_056405555.1 Variovorax sp. P1_G12
CCGCCGATGCTGGTGGTGTAGTAGTTGTCGATGTAGGTCGCGATGCCGCCGATGACCGCGATCATCACGGTGGCGATCCCGGCGAACAGCGCCACGCCCAGCGTGTGGCGGCCGATGCCCCACTGGTGCGCCCATTCGAGCCAGTGCGGCAGGTGGTGGGTGCCAAGCGCATCGTCGAGCACCAGTTTGAGGGGCCAGGGGGCGGCCAGGCTCATGACGATCTCCACCATCATGGCGGCGAACACGATCACCAGCCAGGCGTGGTAGGGCTTCAGGAGACCGAGCACGAGTCGCGTCATGTCCTGGCGCTGCGTCTTGGCGGCGTGCTTGGCCACCCGGGTTGCCGAGGCCTGCGGGCGTTCAGTGTCAACTTGGGCTGGCGTCGCGCTTGTTGGATCTGTGGGCGTTGATCGTGACATGTCGAGAAATAGAGAAGAAGACGCGAAGTTTCAAGAGCTCGAGCGCAAGACTCAAAGATAAGGTGTGGTTTGACCTGGACATCCGATCGTTTCATCAGGGCTGGGATTTACCTGTCGCTTTACCCCCTTCAGTTGGCAGATGGTGAAGATGCGACTTCCATGGGTGGCAAATCGAATCCCCCGCCCAGCGCCAAATACAAATTGGTGCGCTGAGCCAACCGTTCGGACTGCACGCGCAGCCGGGAAGTGCGCGCGGCATAGAGCGTCAGCTGGCTTTGCTCGACCGTGCGCAGGTCGACGCTGCCGATGCGGTACTGGGTGCGCGCGAGCTCCAGCGCATCCGAACTGTCGCGGATCGTCGCCGTGAGAATGACCTCGCGTTCGCGAAGGACCGACTCGGTACCCAGCGCGCCTTCGACCTCGCCGAATGCCCGCTGGCCTGCGCGCGCGTACTCGGCCACCGCCTGCTTCTGCTCGGCCGTCCGTATCTCGGCCTGCGCGCGAAGCGCACCTCCCTGGTAAATCGGCGCGATCAGGTTAGCTCCCAGACTCCAGACCGGACTGCTGACGTCCTTCAGCACGATCAGTTCGCTCGACACATTGCTGCCGCCCGCCGTCAGGCTGATCCGCGGGAGCTGCGCGGCCTTGGCTTCGCCCACGCGATCGAACGCGGCGGCGACACGCCGCTCGGCGGCCACCAGGTCGGGGCGGCGCTCCAACAACTCCGAGGGCACGCCCACGGGCAACGGTGGTGGCATCGGCGAAAGCCGGTCCGCCACGGCGATCTCCGCCGTGGGATAGCGGCCGACGAGCAGCTCGAGAGAACGCCGGGCCTGCTCACGTGCGAGTTCGACCTGCTTCAGCGTGTCGCGGTATGTGCCCGCGCTCGCGCGTGCCTGCGCCACCGCCGCAGCGTTGCCGTTGCCGATGCGAAGGCGGTCGTCCGCCATCCGCAGCAGGGCTTCGGAGGAGGTCAGCGCATCCTGCGCGATCGCGCGCTGCAAGCCGGCCTCGACGGCCAGGAACCACGCCTTGGCCACCGTGGCCGCCAGCGATTGGCGCGCATAGGCGTAGTCGGCCTCGGCGGCAGCGGACATTTCATTGGCTGCCGCCTTGCCGTAGCGCAGGCGGCCCCAGACGTCGAGTTCCAGCGATGCATTGAGGAAGACTCCGTCCAGACCGCCACCACCACCCGACTTGCCGCCGCCCAGCCCGATCACACCCGCCGAGGGCAACAAGGTGGCGGATGCCACCTTCACGTAGCCCGCAGCCTGTTCGACCCGCGCCGCGGCCACCCTCAGGTCGGCGTTGTAAATCAGGGCCTCTTTGACGAGGGCGGTCAACGCGGGCTCCTCGAAGGTCGCTAGCCAGCGGTCAGCCACCGGCGCCGCTGCGCCGCCGCCCGCCCGGAACGACGCCGGCAGGGGCGCCTGCGGCAGCACCTCCTTCTGCAGGTCGGCGGCCGTCGGCGGCGACTTGAGCGCACAGCCCGACAGCGCCGCCACCAGCGCCATCGCGAGAATGCGTCGGTGAAACAGAGGTGTGTGCATCAGTGCAGCTTCAACACGAGGTAGTTGGTGATGGCGCCGACGCGAAGGATCACCATGCGCACGATGTGGATCGCCGCAAAGTGATCCGTGTAGACCGCGCCCTGGCCATCCGCGCCGGCGGCGAGGAACAGCCCGGCGTCCTGCTGATCGACGATGAGCTTGACGGGGAAGCGGCCCGGCACCTGCGGGAAGGCGCCCGTCTGCGGCAGCGTGCCCGACGGCGGCACTTGACCCTGGCCCTGCGCCCAGACGATGGAGTCGACTGTTGCGGGGATGATGCGGCCCGCGTACGTCTTGAGCGTGAATTCTGCCCGGTTGCCCGGTTCGACAAGGCGCAGCTCGTTCTGATCGAAGAGCGCAATCACCTGGTAGGTTTCCTCGACGAAGGTCATCGCGGGCGCCAGGGGCACCGAAACCACGAAGGAGCCCGGCCGCAACTGCACATTGATCGCGTAGCCGTTGGCCGGCGCGAACACGGCGGTCTGGTCGAGGTTCCACTGCGCATTGCCGAGCTCCGCGCGGCTGATGTCGACCTGCGCCTTGGCGGTCGCGAGCTGGGCCCGGGCCGACGCGACCGACGCCTGTTCGCCATTGACCCGCCCCGACAGCTTCTGCGAGACCTGAGCCTCGTTCGCCGTCGCGGTCGCGAGCTGGCCTTGCAGTTCGATCAGGTTGGACTCGGCCTGTTCCAGCGCGAACTTGTCACCTGCACCGGTGGCCACCAGTTCCTTGTTCTGCCGCACCCGCAGTCGTGCCAGCTCCAACCTGGGCTGCAGCGACCTGACCTGTCCTGTGGCCGCCTTGAGCTGCTCCTGCAATTGCCGTGCGCCGGCCGAGGCATCGACCAGTGCGGCACCGGCCTGCGCGAACTTCGCCTCGTCGGCGGCAAGCCTGGCCTTGGCGGCGCTGAGTTCGTTCTCGTATTGGGTCGGGTCGATGCGGAACAGCAGCTCGCCTTTCTTCACGAGCCTGTTGGGTTCGACCGGCACCTCCAGAACCCGGCCGCGCACCTGCGGCACGATCTGCACCACGTACTTGATGACCCGGACATCGGCCGACGAGGGCGCCACGACGTTGAGCGTGAAGATCATCGCGCTCAGCGCGACGATCGGAATGATCACGACCGTGACTTGCGTCCCGGTGTTCCACGGCAGCCACTTCAGCTTGATGAAGAAGAGCCAGACGAAGAAGGCGTAGATGGCAAGGAGCAGTGCTTCCATCAGGTGTTCGCCTCCTTGGCCATGGCGGCATCGACTTCTGCTGCCTCGGCTGCCGGCATCGCCACGGTCAGGTCCCTGCGCAACACCTTGAGGTCGGCGGTCAGCGTGCCCTTGGCAGCCATCACGTCGAGTTCCTCGCGCAGGTGGGCGACCTCATGCGCCAACAATTCGCCCGCCCGCGCCTTGTCGCCCTGCTCGTGGAAGTAGTCCTCGTGCTTCTCGGTTCCGTACGCCAGCTGGTAGCCCACCGGCTTCACATAGGCCCACAGCCAGGCGATCGGCCACAGCAGACCGCCGAAGAACAGCGACAGCAGGCACAGCATCTTGATGGCGTCCCGTTGGGGGTGATGCCGCTTGTGCGCGATCTTTTCCGGCAGGACATGCAACATCCAGAACAGCACAATCGCCGCGACGGGCACCGCGAAGATGATGAACCACGCCAGCCCCGTTGCCGCCGAGGCCATCATCTCGGGCGGGAGAAAGGATGCGTGGGCGCCGAAAGGAACGACCCATCCAGCCACGCCCAGCGAGGCTGAAACGAACCTCGGGCTTCGACCGGGAGGCGGCCTCTGCTCCCTTTCTGTCAGCGCGGGAATCGCGATCCTGTTTATCCGGCGAGCTTGCATCTGACGTTCTTCTGGCTTCTTCTGGCAATTGGCAAGCCTCACCAGCTACGTGGCAATGTGCTTGCAGCACCTTCGGGCTCATCTCGGATCCGAGCGCACGCGACGCACCGCGGCGCGCAGCTCGCGCACGCTGACCGGCCGCTCGAGGAAATCCGTCGCCTCCAGGCGCGCGATATCCACGGCCGTGCGAAAAGCGGTGTGCGGACCCAGGACGATCACGGGCAGAGGTACGCCTCGGCGCCTCAACTCGCGCGCCAGTCTGAGCGTCGCTGCCTCGTCCACATCGGCCGACGCAATCAGGCAATGACCCGAACCACAGGGCGGTCGGGCAAGAAAGTCTTCGCCGTCGTCCACAAACAAGACCACGTCGGTGATCCGTCGGAGCGCCGATTCGATCCAGGCGCGCTCATCCGCCTTGAATCCGACGACGTAGACGGTGGTGGACATGAATTCGGCGTCTCCCGAGGCAGTAAAGGTGGTGCTGGATCCCAGCGATGACCAGCTTCCGTGGCGATCGCCCGCGGCCGAAGCACATCGCCAAGCGCAGCGCACTTCGAGTCCGCTTCCGTTCGCCTGGACCGAACCGGAAACCAATGGTGAGGCCATCAGGGCGATGCGACCATCCCGGCGATCACGGGCCATCACGTACGTAGACGCGCGAAAACCCTGGCAGCCTTCATGCGCCATCAACCATTGCTAGCGACCGAAGCCGACGAAGGCGGGACCGCCCCAGCCACCCCAGCCACCCCAGCCCATGGCATCCATCTCGTTCACCTGGGCGGCCTCGAGATTGTTGTTGCTTAGTTGCTTGGCCACGCGCAGCCGTTGGTAGTCCTGGTACTGAGGCAGTCTGCCGACGTAGGCGACGTTGTTCATCGAATCCGGCAGGACGTAGTAGGTCGTTCCCTGGTAGTTGACGGGCGACACCTTGTCCTTCGGGAGCTTCGCGAGCGTGGCCTGCTGGTCCGGCTTCGTGGGTGTGATGACCTTGAAGCCGGCGGCGATGGCCAGATTGTCATTGCCGAGCGCACCGTTGGTGGCGCAGCCAATGACCAGTGCGAAGGAGGTCGCAGCGGCCAGGTATTTCAATGCAGCGAATCGTTGGTTCATGGTTGTTCATCCAATGAGGATTTATTGGCGGGAAGCGATGATGGACTCCGAGCACGCCGCAGGTGTATCCGGGCGGTCACCGACACTACGTACGAGATGCACGTGGCTCGCCTACTTTCCACCCAGCTCGATCTCGGGGTTCTCGCCGGTGTCGTAGCGCGCCACCACGCCGGCGGGATTGAAATAGACATAGAAAAGACGCGGCATGTAGTTGTCCATGTACTGCCAGCTCCAGACGACGCCATCGAACGAGGACACCCGCGTGACCTGATACGGCTTGCCATAGGCACGCAGCACATCGGACTCGGTCCATTTGCCGATCTGGATCGGGTTGTTGTTGAGCGGATTGGTCAGCATCGAGCGCACCGCGACGACCCGGCCGGCCGCATCAAGGTCGACGTTGTCGACCTGGTAGCCCGCGGGCTCGCGCGAGTACTGCAGCCGTTCGCCGCCATCCGACAGCAGGTAGGTGGCGCTCGGCTTGCCCAGCTGCTGCAGCGCCTGGGTGCGTGTCGAGCCTATCGGCAGGCGCGCGGGGTCGGCCGCGCAGCCGGCAAGCGCGGCCCACAGGACTGTCGCCGCAACCCGTACCGTCCAAACCGCTTGCATGAATGTCTCCTGCCGAAACACGAAGTCGAGGAAAACGGGCGACGTATCGGCCGACCGGAACGATGGTGAAGGCCCGAAGGCCCTTCTCTTGCGATCGTCGGTCCATCCTCCCGAGGGGGCAATCCCGGCGGCCACTCAATCCACGTACGTGTACGCGCCGCGAGCCCACGGCCCAGCGCCGGCGAGCGTCATGGGCCGTACTCGTTCTGCCAGGGCGGCAGCCGCTCCCCGCAGTCGCTGCAGTACTGCGCGGCCGGCGAGTGCCCCTCGCTCAGGCATTCGTGGCAGGTCCGGGTCGTGGGTTCGTGCGTCGTGCGCAGGGCCGTGAACTCGGCGCTCACGATGCCGGTGGGCACCGCCAGCGTGCTCCAGCCGAGCAGCATCATGAGCGAGGTAATCATGCGGCCGAGGTCGGTGTGCGGCGTGATGTCGCCGAAGCCGACCGTCGTCATGGTCGTGATCGCCCAGTACACGCCGACCGGGATGCTCGTGTACCCGTGGACGGGCCCTTCGACCACGTACATCAGCGTGCCCATGATCAGGACAACCAGCATCACGAAGGCCATGAAAACGAGGATCTTGCGTCGGGACGCGGCCAGCGCGCGGCCCAGCACGCCGAACTCATAAACGTACTCGGTGAGCTTCAGGATCCGGAACAGGCGCAGCAATCGCAGCACGCGCACGTCGATCAGCGCATGCAGGCCCGGCACGAAGACGGCGAGGTAGGTCGGCAGCACGGCCAGCAGGTCGATGATGCCGAACACGCTTCGCGCGTACCGCAGCGGCCGCTGGACGCAGGCGAGGCGGGCGGCATATTCCAGCGTGAACGCCAGCTGCTGGTGCAGGGGTTCGCGCCCGTCATGCGGGCTGCTCCTGCCCGTCCACCTATCGATCGGGCGTGCCGCCCAGGCCCGAATAGTAGGCCGCGAGGGCACTGATCTCCTGCGCGGTCAACTGGCGCGCGACGCTGCGCATCTGGGCGCTGATGTCGTTGTGCCGACGGCCCGAGGCAAGTGCCAGCAGCTGCACTTCCAGGTAGGCGCGCTGCTGGCCTTGCAGGCCCGGCGCGCCCGGCGTGAGCCCCATCGGACCGTGGCAGGCCGCACAGGCCGCGATGCCGCGCAGCGGATCGCCGACCTCGACCAGCCGGCGCGCCATTGCATCGGCCGACGCGCCCGCCGCTTCGGCACCCGCAAAGGGATCAGGCAGCGCGGCATAGTGCGCCGCGAGATCGCGCACGTCCTGGGGCGACAGCGCCGAAACGTACGCACCCATCACGGCGGCATCGCGCCTGCCGCTGCGGAAATCCTCGAGCTGCTTGTAGATGGCGGCTTGGCTCTGTCCGGCAAGATTGGGGAAAATGGCGTCCGTGCCTACCCCAGTGGCGCCGTGGCAGTTATTGCAGGTGGTGGCCGCGAGCGAAGCGCCCCGGGCCGCATCGCCTGCGGACAGGAACTGCCGCGTCGTCGCGGTCCATGCGACGTTCGAAGCCGGCGGTCCGGCTTGCACGGGCGCCTGTGGGTTGCGAACCGGAAGACCGATGGCGCTGCAGATGACATCCCACAGTCCCGGCTCGCCCGGCCCCGACCCCGCCGCCTGGCTCGCAGGCAGCCAGACGAACCCCACGGCGACCGCGGCGACGAGCAGCGCCGCAGTGGTCCCGATCCACACCGCAAAGCGGGCGTCGCGAGTCGGGGGAGTGCGGGAAGCGGTCATCGCGCCCCGACCGGATAGGTCGCCACGCCGCTGCGCTGAAGGAGCAGGACCTGCGCGATCGGGTAGCCATAGTTCACCACGGTCAACGCCGCCACGAGCAGGATCCAGACGCCGAAGCCGTTCAGCGATGCCGGCAATCGCGAAGGCGGACGCAGCGCCAGCGAGAACCGCAGCGGGGCCTGCGGGCTGGCCGCGCCGCGATGCGATGCCAGCAAACCGATCACCAGCAGCAGCGTCGAGACCACCAGGATCGCCCCGCCAACGGCCGAAATGCTCACCCAGATGGCTTGCGGCGCCAGCGCCGGATCGGAGAAGTCGTAGTAGGCCATGCGGCGGGGCTGGCCCATCATGCCGACCACGTGCCAGGGCAGCGTCACCACCAGCATGCCGATGAACCAGCTCCACAGCTGCCACTGCATGAGCTTCGGCGCAATCGCCCGGCCCGTCATCCGCGGCCACAGCTCATAGGCGATCGCGAAGTACATCATCACGACCGAGCCGCCGTAGATCAGGTGGAAATGCGCCGTCACGAACTGGGTGTTGTGCACGGTGGCGTTGAGCGCATAGCTCATGTTGATGAGGCCCCCCGCGCCTCCCAGGCCCAGCATGACGAGGGACAGCCCCGAGGCCAGCACGACGGGCCGGTCCCACGGCAGCGCTGCGACCCAGCCGAAGATGCCGCGCCCGCCCCGCAGACGCCCGGCGATCTCGAGCGAGGCGCAGATGGTGAAGATCGTCAGCAAGGTCGGCACGGCGACCATCCCGGTGAAGACGGCGTGCAGGAACTTGAAGCCGGCGCCGACCTGCGGATCGGCGAACAGATGGTGCATGCCGATCGGCATGGAGAAGACCAGCAGTTGCAGGAACGCGATGCGGCCCATCTTGTCGCTGTACAGCCGCCCCCCCGCAGACTGCGGCAGCAGCACGTAGAACGCGATGTAGGCGGGCATCAGCCAGAAGTACACAATGGCATGCAGGGTCCAGGAGAAGAGCATCCTCGCAAGCCCCGCGTCGAGCGTATCCGTCCACCCGAATGCGTTGGGCAGGATCAGGAAGGCGATCTCCGAGCCCACCCCCAGCGAAGTCCAGGACCACAGCAACGCGCCCGCCGTGGTGGCGAACATCGCGAGCGGAACCGGTTGCCCCGGATGGTCGCGCTTCCAGCGCCTGAAGTGCCACACCATGAGACCGACCCAGATCCACGAACCCGCGACCGCCAACAGGATGCCGCCGTAGTACCAGGGGCTTCCGAGCAGCGGCGGATAGAAGGTGTAGAGCACCGTCGCCTTGCCCGCGGCGACCGTGGCCAGCGCGATCAGGGCGCCCGCGCACACCATGGCCAGGGAGGTCCAGGCGAGCCGCATACCGTGCATCGGCCGGCCCAGTGAGACCGCGCAGACCGCATAGCCAAAGCCCATCACGATCAGGGTCGGGAATACATAGGCCAGCGTAGTGCCGTGGGCGGTGACCGCCACGTAGTAGCGCTCCGGGTCGACCCAGCGGTGCAACGGGCTGCGCACCCACATCTGCCACGCGCCTAGCAGGACGGCGACAGCGAGTGCCGAGAACGCCGCCCAGAAGTGGGCCAGCACGAGTCGACTACTGCCCTGCACAGGATGCCCTCGGCTGATGGCCATGGAGGCGTTCGAACTCGGTCCGCTCCAACACCTTAACGCGGGCCCACATCCCTTCGTGGCCCACGCTGCAATACTCATGGCAGGGCATCAGGTGATCGCCCGGCGCGTCGAAGCGCGTGCGGACCTCGGCGACATAGCCGGGTATGACCATGGTGTTTACGTTGGTCCCCGTGACGAGGAAGCCGTGGACCACGTCTGGGCTCGTGACACGGAATCTGACCAGCGTCCCGGCAGGCACCACGATGCACGAAGGGACGAACGAATACTGCTGCGCGATCAGCCGTACCACCGCCGTTCGGTCGGGTTGTATGGCTGTGCCGAGATTGCTTTCCATGAACTCGCCCGACAGGTGCAGCCGACTTGCATCGATCGTCTCGACGCTGGACGGCGACATCGCGGTCCATTGCAGGCCGGAATAGACCATCACCGCGAACACCACGGCGATCACGCCCGCCACCCCCCAGGACCATCGACGCTCGGACCGGTCGATGACCCGCGCGGCCGCCAGTTCGACAGACTCAGCCAATGGAGCCTCGCGGCGCAAAGACGAAGAAGAAGAACGCGATCCAGAGCGCGAGCAGGATGAACACGGCCAGGCCGGCCACGGCCAGTGCACCGCGCGGTCCCGCGGCAGCGATCGCCAGGAGCTCCTCCGGACTGCCGTGGAAGGCGACGTTCTCCGCCTGCACGGCGGCCGAGACGTGGTCCTGCGGGTGGCGATTCGACGAGGTGTCCATGCCTTCTACTTCGGTGTGGCGCCAGCGAGCGCGGCCAGCACCGCAGCCGGCCTGAACGGCACCGAGCGCAGGCGCGCTCCCGTGGCGTCCAGCACGGCATTGGCGATCGCGGAGGGCACGGCCGACGTGGTGGGCTCGCCTGCACCCCATGGCACTTCGCCGGGCCGATCGATCAGGTCGATGGCGACCTCCGGGACATCCGGAAAGGTCAGGATCGGATAGCTGGCCCAATCGAGGCTCGTGACCGCGTCGCGGTTGAACGCGAGTTGTTCCACCAGCGTGCGACTCACGGTCTGAACGACGTTGCCTTCGATCTGGTTGCGCAGCCCGTCCGGATTGATGATCTGGCCGCAGTCGTGGACAACAAAAACGCGCTCGACGTGGATCTGCCCGCTGCGCCGGTCGACGGCCACGTCCGCGACCAGGCCCACGTAGGTGCGAACCAGTTCGTACTTCGCGTAGCTGACCCCGCGGCCTCGGGCCAGTGGGCCCGTGTCGCGCACGCGGGTGCCGCGGGGCTGCCATTTCGCGAACTGGCGAAGGCGCTCGAGCAGTTCCAGGCCGCGCTTGTCGCTCAGGCGGCGAACTCGGAATTCGAGCGGATCGACTCCGGTCGCGGCCGCGATCTCGTCAATGAAGCTCTCGTTGCCGAAGGTATTCTGCATGCGCCCAGGGGCGCGGATCCAGGCGGCCGGCAGCGGCGTGTCGTGCAACCAGTGCGCCGTCAGCTTGCTACCGGGCAGGTCGTAGGGAATGCCCAGTCCCGGGTTGTAGGTGCCGGGGCTGTCCGGGCCCTCCTTCGGCAGGCCTGCCAGCACGGCCCCCAGCAGGGTCACGCCGGAACGCTTCATCGGGCGCTCGGGCAGGAAGATGTCGGCTTCCCATGCCGCGACCTGACCCCGAGGATCAATCCTCGCGCGATAGTCCAGCAAAGTCGGCGGACCCTTCGGGTCCCAGCCATGCTCGTCGTGCCGCATCCACTGCAGCCGCACCGGGCGCCCGATCTGCACTGCAATCAGCGCCGCCTCCGACGAGCAGTCGTCGGACCCGTTGCGGCCGTAGCATCCGGCCCCCTCGACGTAGATGCAGCGCACGCGCTCCTCGGACAGCCGCAGCATCGTGGCCAATTGCCGTCGCAGCAGGTGGCTCGCCTGCGACGGGGTCCAGACGGTGAGCGCGCCCTCCTTGAAATCGGCGACCGCGCACGACGGACCGATCGAGCCATGCGTGTTCAGCGGGAAGTCGTAGCTCGCGCGCAGCTGCCGGCCGGCGCCGGCCAGCGCGGCGGTTGGCCCGGCCGTGCTTTGCAGCACCTCGTCGCGATCGACCTTCGCGCCGCGCATCCAGGCCTCGAGGCGGGCATCGTCGGGCAGGCCCTCGCCGGCGCCCCACTTCGCCACGAGCGCGCGCGATGCCCGCACGGCGGCCCATTCGTCATTCGCCACCACGGCGAGGAAGTCGCCCTGGCGCACGGCGCGCAGGTAGCCGGGGATGCCTCGGCACGGGGTGTCGTCCCATGATTCGAGCCTGGCGCCCAGGGCTGCGGGATGCACCATGCGTGCGTGCACCATGCCCGGCAGCCGGACGTCATGCACGAATTCGAAAGTGCCGAAGATCTTGGCCGGAATGTCGAGACGGCGAACAGGCGTGCCGACGATCCGGTAGTCCTTCGGGTCCTTCGTGCGCACCGCCGGGTCGAGCTTCATCGACAGGCTGCGGCCCTGCAGGAGGGCCGCATACGTGACGCCTGGGCCGCCCGCCCGCGACGCCACAGTGCCCGCCTGCACCAGCAGCTGGTCCCTGGCAACGCCCAGGCGGGCCGCGGCCTGGTCCAGCAGAGACTCGCGCGCCGTCGCTGCCGCCTTGCGGATCTGCATGCCGCCGGCCTGGATTGAGAGGCTCGAGTCGGTCGGATGCTGGTCGGGCGTGAGCAAGGTGTCGCCCTGGATCATCGTGACCCGATCCAGCGGTACATCGAGTTCTTCGGCGACGATCTGCGTCAAGGCCGTGAGCACGCCGGTTCCAAGCTCCACCTTGCCGCTGTAGAGCGTGACACGTCCCTGGCTGTCGATCGCAAGGAACCCGCCGACCTCGCCCGCGTCGACGCTCTTGCCTATTGCTGTCGTGCCCGCCCCTTGCGCGAACGCGATGCCCGGTCGCGGCGCGAAGACGAAACTCACCACGAGCACACCGCTGCCGTGCAGAAGTGCGCGACGGGAAAGCGGAGCGAGGCGGGCCATTCGAAACGCTCAGGCCATCTGCTCTGCGGCCCGCATCACGGCGCGCAGGATGCGCACGTGCGTGCCGCACTTGCACAGGTTGGCAGCCAGCGCCTGTCTCACCTGGGCTTCGGTCGGGTGCCGGTTGCTCGCGAGGAAAGCCGCTGCCTGCATGATCATTCCGTTGATGCAGTAGCCGCATTGCGCGGCCTGTTCGTCGATGAAGGCCTGTTGCAGGGGATGTGGCTTCTCGGGCGTACCGAGGCCTTCGAGAGTCACAATCCGGGCGCCGGCCACAGCCGAGACGGGCATCACGCAGCTGCGCAGCGCCTCACCGTCGTAGTGCACGGTGCAGGCGCCGCATTGCGCCAGGCCACAGCCGAAGTGCATGCCGTGCAAGCCGAGCTGATTGCGCAACGCATAGAGCAGCGGCATGGCCGGATCGTCGGCCTGCAGCACCTCGGACTTGCCATTGACAGTCAACGCGATGGTCGTGGCCACGGTCCGCTTTCGAAGGTGAGTGCCTGGTCCGGCCTCCGGTGCCGGAGCCAGGCGTGGGTCAATGACACGTCAATGTGCGGCGCTGGACGATTCCTGCAGTTTCCGCATGAGCTCATCGAGATTGAACGCGGCCGGCTTCTGGCGCGGCGGGAACTTCTCGAACGCTTCCATCTGCTGCGCGACCGCACTCTGCATCGCGTAGACGATGTAGGCGTGCGAGATGACCCAGTCCCAGTAGGTGTTGGAGTTCTCGTCGGCCCGCTCGAACGGATCGCGCCGCAGATGGAACATCTTGGGTGCCCGGTACTTGACGAAGGGCTCGAACCAGCACTGCAGCGTCTTGGCGCGCTGCTCCATCAACACGACCTTCCAGTCGTGCATGCGGATCGCCATGATGTCCCCGTCATCGCTGATGTAGAAGAACGACTGCCTCGGGCTCTCCTGCACCTGGCCGCTCAGGTACGGCAGCATGTTGTAGCCGTCGATGTGTACCTTGAAGCTCTTCTCGCCGACCGTGCAGCCTTCGAGCAGCTTCTCCTTGACATCGTCTTCGCCGGCCGCAGCCAGAAGCGTCGGCAGCCAGTCCTGGTGCGACACGATGCCGTTGATGACCGTGCCGGCCTTGAACCTGCCGGGCCAGCGCACGAAGCACGGCACGCGCCAGCCGCCTTCCCAGTTGGTGTTCTTCTCGGCCCTGTAGGGCGTGATGCCGGCGTCGGGCCAGCTGTTGTAGTGCGGACCGTTGTCGGTGGAGTACATCACGATCGTGTCTTCAGTGATGCCCAGTTCGTCGAGCTTGTCGAGCATCTGCCCGATGTGCTCGTCGTGCGCGACCATCACGTCGTTGTAGTCGCCCTGTCCGCTCTTGCCCTTGTGCTTTTCCGCGCAATGCGTCCTGAAATGCATCGCCGTCGTGTTGTACCAGAGAAAGAAGGGCTTCTGGTCGGCATGGCACTTGTCGATGAAATCGAGTGCCTTCCCGGTCGTTTCGTCGTCGATCGTCTCCATCCGCTTCTTCGTCAGCGGGCCCGTGTTCTCAATGGTTTGTCCGCCCTTGCCATCGGCCAGGCAATGCAGCACGCCGCGCGGGCCGAAGCGCTTCTTGAACGCGGGGTCCTTCGGATAGTCCGGATCCTCGGGCTCTTCTTCGGCGTTGAGGTGGTAGAGATTGCCGAAGAACTCGTCGAAACCATGCATCGTGGGCAGGTACTCGTCCTTGTCGCCCAGATGGTTCTTGCCGAACTGGCCGCAGGTGTAGCCATGCGGCTTCAGCATCTCGGCGATGGTCGGGTCCTCTGCGTGCAACCCCACCGACGCCCCGGGCATGCCAACCTTGGTCAGCCCGGTGCGGATCGGGTTCTGTCCCGTGATGAACGCCGCCCGGCCGGCCGTGCAGCTTTGCTGGGCGTAGTAGTCGGTAAAGGCAACGCCCTCGTTCGCGACCCGATCGATGTTCGGCGTCCGATAGCCCATCTGCCCACGGCTGTTGTAGCTGATGTTCCACCAACCCACGTCATCGCCCCAGAGAATCAGGATGTTGGGCTTCTTCGTCGTCATGGTTGTTCCTCGACATGGTTGAGGTGCCAGGCCACCTCGGGTCACCCTGGTAATGCTCAGTGATCTGCATACGGTGATCGCAGCACCCTGAGCCGGGGCGATGCTATGTCTGTCGAACCTGCCTGCCTATCCCGGTGACCACGCACGAGCACGTACGTGGCTTTCCGTCATTTGCGAATCTTCCAGCGCAGCACGTGGTTGATCAGGCTGCGAACGACGAGATATGGAATGACCGCCAGAATGACGGCCACCATGATGGTCTCGACCGGATACACCCAGCGCTGCACGATGAACTGGTAGATCGCATCGATGACGATCGCCAGCACGAACACCTTGCCCACGTGCTGCCAGCCTTCCTTCAGCAGGGCCCTGCGCTGCGCCGAATCGGTTGCCAGGGCCCAGAAGTAGAGCGGACGCCCGTCGCGCGCATCCTGCCGGCCGGCCCGGAACGCGAGGAAGGCCGCCATCAACGGCTGAACCACGAAGCGAAATGACAGCGGCGCATGCCTGCCGCTGGTGATGTCCGTCCAAGTACGGACGAAGGCGTTGACGATGAGATCCATGACTTGGGGCCCGTGGCACCGTGTGGGGCCACGGGCTCTGCACGCATTCTGGAATGCCGCCATGGCCCGGGGCAATCCTGGTGGTCACGGAGTGCCACGTACGTGGCTCAGCTCAGAGCAGAGCGTCACGCTCGGAAAGTGTCCGGTGCCTTGTCGATCGGCGACAGGAAGCGCACGAGGTCGATCTTGCTGCCGTCGATCAACAGCCGGTCGGACAGAAGCGTGTCCTTCACGCCGCGGTGCCGGTCATCATCTTGACGAACATCGGCTTGGTCAACGTTGCGTTGGCGTCGGCCGCCAGCGCGGCCCATGGGCGGCAAACTCTGGGCCTCGTACAATCCCGGCGGCGGAGCCTCGTTGAGCTTCACGCTTCCAAGTCTCCAATAGACCATGACCGAACCCACCGTATTCATCATCGATGACGACGAAGCCTATCGCGACTCGGTGCGCGAACTGGTCAACTCGATCGGCCTCGCCGCCGAGGTTCACAGTTCGGCGCCGGAGTTCCTCGAATCCTTCGATCCGTCGCGGCCCGGCTGCCTCGTGCTCGATGTGCGCATGGCTCGCATGAGCGGGCTCGCGCTTCAGCAGCGCCTGGTCGCGATCGGCGCGCGAATCCCGATCGTCTTCATCAGCGGCCATGGCGACATCACGATGGCGGTCAAGGCGATCAAGGACGGGGCCGTCGACTTCGTGCAGAAGCCCTACCGCGAGCAGCAGCTGCTGGACGCGATCGACGAGGCCTTGCGCCGCGATGCCGGCATGCGGTCGGCGCCTGTCGCCGATGTGCATCAGGGCCTGGCCAAGCGCATCGCCGCACTGACCGATCGCGAACGCGAGGTGATGTCGCTGGCACTCAAGGGCTTGCCGAGCAAGGTCATTGCCAAGGAGCTCGCGATCAGTCACCGCACGGTCGAGCAGCATCGCAGCCGGCTGCTTGAGAAGCTCAAGGTCAACTCGATTACCGATCTGCTGCGATTGAATCTCGAACTTTCGACCCAATAGCCACCGACAGTCGGCGGGTCGGGCCCGTCATCGATTCGCCGCCATCGCGTTTGCAGTGCTTCAGGGCGCGGCGGTCGCAGGCCCGGCGGCATCGGCCTGCGCTCGCAGCCCGGTCAGCAGGCGCTGATAGTCCGGGTTGTTGCGCAGTAGCTCCCGGCCGGTGGCAATCAACTGCGCCACCTGCTCCTTGTCCAGAACAAAGCTGGTCGGGATCTCGTTCAGGAATCGGCGCAGCGGCAGGTCGGGAACGTCCTCGAAGCTGAGCCGGATGAAGTACGAGTTCACGGGCCGTCCGGGCGTCGACAGCTCGCGGGTCCAGCGGTCGAGACTCTGCTGGGTCTGCTGAAGCGTCGCCACGTTGTAGCGATGTAACTGCACATCGGTGACGGCGTTCATCGTCTGCTCGAAGGTCGGCGCCCGGTTGCTCTCGCCGATGCCCGCGGGCGCGTCGGCGGCGGCATTGACCGAGACGATGGCGATGCGACGCGGCACCGCGATGTCGAGCTTGCTGACGTATTTCTCGGCACCCCCGGTCAGTTCGACGGCGTCCAGCAGTGCGCGAAGGCCCAGGTTGTCGGTGATCCCGCCATCGACGAACTGGGCGTACTTGTGCGTGACCTTGTTCTGGTAGGCGAGGTCATCCTGCACCACCATGCTCAAGTAGGCATCGTCGCTGTCTCGCTTCTTCGCGGCCGCAAGCCAGCGAGGCATGGCGCTGGCGCAGCCACTGTAGTTCTCTGCCACCACGGGCCCGAACAGCACCGGCACGGCGCTCGATGCGGTGACGGCGCGCGCCAGCGGGAAACTGCCCAGGTCCGAGCACAGCAGGTCGAAGTACTCCTGCACGAACGAGAATCGCCCGCCGGTGCTCAGGTCGGAGCTGTTGATCAGGATCAGCGGCGCATCGCGCTTTGCCAGGTCGCCGAAGGTGGCATCGCCGAACAAGGACTGCTGGTAGTAGGAAACAGCCATCTCGGTACGGCCGTGGCTGCTGAACCAGCGCGTGGGATCCAGCAGGCCTCGCAGCAGGGCGCCCTGGACATCGCTGCGAAGGAATCGCTCCTCGTAGTCGGCGAAGATGCGATCGCCGTAGAGGCCGTAGTAGGCTGAGGTGAAGCTGCCTCCGGACACCGAGCTGATGACGTTGATCGCCTCCAGCAGGCTCGTGTCCCGGCCATCGATGTGCACGCGGGTGTCGCGCAGCTCCTGCATGACCCCAAAGGACAGCGCGGCAGCGCGTGTGCCGCCTCCCGAGAAGGCGACGGCCAGGGTGAGCTCGTCGGAATGTCGATGCGGGTTCCTGGCGAACTCGCCGAGCGAATAGACGGGCCCATGGCGGCCCGGATCCAGGCGCACGTTCTCGACCACGCCGTAGGTGGTGCAGGCGCCGAGCGCCAAGGCCATGCCCGGCAGTAGCCACAGCAGGCTTCGGCGCGAGAAGACAACCGACAAAGCCGCCATGCCGCTCGCCGAAGAACTGGCTACGCGAATTGCAGCTAGCCCTTGCGCACCACCGAAGTGGCGATGGCCTGCGTGATGGTCATCTTCATCTGATCGCCGACCTTGACGCCGTTGAGCATGGCCGGGTCCTTCAGCTTCACTTCGGTGAAGTGACCGAACGGACCCCGGACCATCACGGTGCCCTTGGCCTGGTCGATCGCCCAGATGTTCGACACCATCGTCGTCTGCTTCATCGCCGCCCCGCCGGGGAGCTGTCCGACCTGGGCGCGGTCGACGGCTGTCGTCGACGTGGCCATGCGGATGCCGTTGCCCGTCTGGAAGTCCAGCGCCACCGACTGAATGTAGGTCGCATCGACCATGTCGCCGACCTTCACCTGCGCCAGGTTCTTGACCCGCGGGTCGACCATCACCGCGAACTCATTGCCCTCCGGACCCTTGAGGGTCACGATGCGGTTCTTCGCGTCGATCGCCGTCACCAGCGCGGAGATCGAAACCTCTTTCAACATGTCCCGGACATCCAGCACCTTCGGTGAGGCCGAAGGCGTGCTCGGCTGCGCCATGGCCGGCGCACTGAATGCCAGCGCCGAAGCCAGGGCGAGAACTGTGTAGTGGGCTGCTTTCATTTTTAGATTTTCCTTTTTGTGTCCGGATAGACGGACCGCTCGCGGTACCCATGCCAGATCAGATGACCTGATATCGCGGTGATCGCTCGCACCCCGCCCTACCGATTTTCCCGATTGCCGTGCGGCCCGCAATCCGGACGGCCACGCAGAAATACGTACGTGGCCCTAGGTGGGCACCGGGATAGGCCATCAGGTTCGCTTGACGTAAAAACGGCCAGCGCGTCGAACTACACGATGACTTATTCGATCCCAGGGACTTCCATGCAGCTTTCCATTCGGCCCCGCGGGGCCAGGACCTTCGCCTTCTCATCCATCGCCGCCCTGCTGCTCGGCGTGGCACCCATGGAGCAGTCCGCAGCGCAGCCTGCAGCGACTGCGCCGGGACCCGTCGTCTTCCTCGACCAGGGCTGGACGCCGGCCGAACGGGCCTGGTACTACCAGGTCTCTCAGGGCTCGGCCGTGTTGTCCTACGACCTGTTCCTGAACCTCGAGCAGGCCGGCAGCCAGGAACTGTTCCGCTCCGACGCCAACAGCGACCGCTTCGGCCTGATCACCCAACCGGCCGATCCGCAGAACAATCCCGATGCACTGCCGATCGGGCTGAGCAAGACGATCGTCAAGAGGAAGGGCAGCAGCGTGGAAGACGTGCAGCTCGGCCTGACTTGCGCCGCGTGCCACAACGCCCAACTCAACTACCAGGGCAAGCGCATCCGTATCGATGGCGGCGTCGCCAATACCTTCGACATGTTGGGCTACGTGACCGCCCTCGACGATGCGATGCAGGCCACGCTGGCGGACAAGCAGAAGTTCGATCGCCTGGCGGTCAAGCTCGGCGCGATGAGTGCGGACGCGAAGAGCGAACTGGGCAAGCGCTTCGAGCGCGAAGCCGCCCCGATTCGCGACTACCGCACGCGCACGCTCGCGACGCCGACCCTCTGGGGGCCGTCGCGGATCGACGCCATCTCCGCCATCGTCAACCGGCTGCTGGCGATCGAGACCAACATCCCGCAGAATTCGTCCACCCCGCTCGCGCCGACCAAGCCGCCCTTCCTGTGGAACGCGCCGCACGGTTCGTGGACCCAGTGGCGGGCCTCGCAGCAGGACCCGATCAATCGCAACCTCGTCGAATCGATGGGCGTCTACCTGCCGATGAACCTGCACGCCAAGTCGCCAGAGGAAGGGCTCTTCGATTCGAATGCACAGCTGCTCAACCTGCAGCAGATCGAGAACCAGTTGACGCGGCTCGCGCCGCCCAAGTGGCCGGAAGAGGTCTTCGGCCGGATCGACCGCCAGAAGGCCGCCGTCGGCAAGGCGCTGTTCTCGAACCATTGCGCGAGTTGCCACAACGCCTGGCCCTACACGTGGACGCCGCCGAACAAGTATGGCAAGCGCTTCCTGGAGGTCGGCGTGGTGCCGCAGAAGTACGTCGGCACGGACCCGGGCCAGTTCGACAACCTGCGGCCCTACGCCATCACGGGCAACCTCGCGCCCTACCTTCCTGGACCCTTCAAGGACAAGGAAGTCATCCCGACGGGCGCCCTGTACTTGATCACGCAAAAGCTGGTTCTGGACAAGGCACTGTCCGAGCTGAAACTGGATGAACAGCAAACCGCCAACCTCCACGGCTACCGCGAGTTGCCGGCGCCCCGCCAGACGGAAGACGCGTACAAGGCGGCGCCGCGCGACGGCGTGTGGGCCACGCCGCCGTTCATGCACAACGGCTCGGTGCCCAATCTCTACGAAATGCTGATCCCGGCCAAGGAGCGCACCAAGAAGTTCTATGTCGGTCGCGAATTCGACCCCGTCAAGGTGGGCCTGGACACCAGCGGCAAGAGCGGCACCTTCCTGCTCGACACCTCGCTGAGAGGCAATTCGAACAGCGGCCATTCATTCGAGAACGGGCCGCGCGGCAATGGCGTCGTCGGTCCGCTGCTTACGGAAGCGCAGCGTTGGGCGCTGGTCGAATACCTGAAGTCGATTCCGGAAGAACCTGGACGGGCTACGCCCTTCGGCGGCCCGCCGAATGCGGTCACGGGGACCAGCAAATGGTCTCGCCACTAAGCGAAGGCTGAACCATGTCCGACCACGTCGATGGCCCGCGCCAGATCGGTGACCCCTCGGCCGACCTGACCGATCTTTTTGCCTTCACCAGCCCGGCGGACCCGAACCGCACCGTGCTGGCGGCGAACGTGTTCCCCTCCGCCGGCACGCAGGCGATGTTCTCGAACGCCATCGACCACGCCATCGTCGTGCGCCGGCTGACGATCGCTGGCACGGGCGAGCAGACCAAGTTCAGATCGAGCGATCCGGAGCTTCGATTCACTTTCCGCTTCGACGTGCTGGAGCGCGCCGCGGAAGGCAAGAGGCCGGTGCAACGCGGCACCTGCACGCTGCCCGGCGGCCAGACGATCCGCTTCGTCGTCGACGACGAGAAGGGATCGACCTCGGCCGACGGCACCTACCGCGTGTTCGCCGGGCTGCGCTCCGACCCCTTCTACCTGGCCTGGATCGTGGCCGAGATGAAGAAGTTTCCCAACTTGCTTCAGCACGACAACGTGTTGAGTTTCCTGATCGAGTTCGACACGCGCCGCGTGCTGGATCCGGCCAAGGGTTCCCTCTTCGGCGTCGTCGCCGAGACCATCCCGATACCGAAGCCCGGTGGCTTCATCGGCCACGAGCCGCCGCGCATCGACTGGGTCGGCCGCCCCGAGCAGACCAACATGCGGCTGAACAACAACGGGATGACTGGAACCGACGACCTGCGCGACCTGTGGAACCAGCAGACGCCCTTCGCGATCTCGGAGGAGTTCATGCCCCTGTTCCGCAAGCGCATGGTCGACAGCCTGAAGAACTGGGACCTGCGCGACGGCAAGGCCGACTGGACGCCGGCGGCGCTGGCCGCCAACGCCAACATGTTCCTCGACGACTTCATGGTCATCGATGTCGCGAAACCCACCTCGGACACCAGCCACCTGGAGATCGAGAAAAGCACGCTCGCGGGCCGTCCGCATCAAACGGGCGGGGGCCGCACGGTCGACGCGAACGTCATCGACATCCTGCTCACCTGGATGGTGAACCACGACCGGGAGTTCCTGCAGGGCGGCTCGACCGGTGCGACCAAGCCGGGCACATCGACCTTCCCCTACCTGGCCTCGCCGAACGCGGAACTCCAGAACTTGGCCTTCTCCGTCGATCTCGCCGCGCCGCCCGAGCAGGTCTGGGCCCTCATCGGCGGCTTCGGCGGTCACTGGCATCCACTGATCGCGAGCATCCGATTGACCGGCACCGGGGTCGGTCAACTGCGCACGATCGAGACCATCGACGGCAAGCAGATCATCGAACGGCTCGACGCGATCGACAACGCGCAACGAAGCTACCGCTACACCTCGATCGCCGGTATCCCGGCCACGGACTACACCGGCATGCTGGACGTCAAGCCCAAGGGCAACGGCAGCTCGGTCGAGTGGCGGGTGCAGTACATGCCCGGCGGCCAGCCCGACATCATCGTGAAGACCATCAGCTCGACGCTCCTGAAGGCCGGCCTCGAAAGCCTGAAGCCGCGCTTCGGGGTCCCCAAATGATCGCCGAACCCGATCTCGCGACCGGTCCCGTGCAGGCCACCGACGGCATCATCGCCGCCATCAACCTGCGAAGCACGCTCGCGCAATCATGGAACCGCTTCTGGCACGCGCCGCTGCGGGCGGGCATCGCCGAGGGCCTCCTCGAGCAGGAACAGCTCAACGCGCAGTTCCTGGGTGATCTGGAAGCCTATGACCGGCTGGAGCAGTTGGCAGGTCACCTGATGCGGCGGGATCCGGACTCCGCACGCACGGCGCTCATCGAGGCCCAGGTCGCAGCATCGACCCATCGCTTCGCCCATGCGAGGGAATGCCTCGCACGAGCCACGCAGCGAGGCTGTCCCGCGCTCGACGCGGAGCGGCTCGCGATGAGCATCGACCAGGCCTGCGGCACATCGCTGGAAGCGCTGCTGCAACAGAGGCTGCGCCTCGCCGAGCGCCCGGGACGTCTGGAGGACTGGGTGCCGCTGGGCTCCCTGCTGGCCGACCTGGGCGAATTCGACGCCGCAGAGCGCGCCTACTGCCGCGCGCTGGGCGCCTACCGCGATGTCTCGCCATTTGCGGTCGCATGGGTCTGCTTCCAGTTGGGTGTGCTGTGGGGTGAACGCGCACCACAGGCCCAAACGGAGCGCGCGGCCCGTTGGTACGCCAAAGCAATCGACTACCTGCCCGGCTACGTCAAGGCACGCGTGCACCTTTGCGAGATCCACCTGGCCGAAAACCGCGGCGCTCAGGCTCGCGCGTTGCTGGTTCCGGCGCTCGAGAGCGGCGACCCGGAAGTCAGCTGGCGTCTTTCCGACGTGGCGCTCGCGCTGGGCCGGTCGGCCGAAGCGCAGGCGCTGACGGAGGCCGCCCGCAGCGGCTTCGAGCGCCTGCTGGCCAGGCATCCGCTCGCCTTCGCGGACCACGCGGCGGAGTTCTATGCCGGCAGCGGCGACGATGCGCGCCGGGCGTTCGAACTGACCCGCGTCGACCTCGCGAACCGTCCGACGCTGCGGGCCTTCGAGTCGGCCCATGAGGCGGCGATACGGGCCGGCGAGGCACTGGAAGCCGCAGACATCCTGGCTGCGGCCCGCCAGCGCTGGGGAGCGACGCCCGCCTTCAGGCAGTCGCCGCTGGCCGCCCTGCCGCTACACCCGGAGACCGGCCATGCCGATTGACCGCAGGACCTTCGTGCTCGGCAGCGGCATCGCTGCCGCCGGGGGCGCGCTCGCATCTCTGGGTGCGGTCGCTGCCGTCGACCGGATGGCCGGGCCGCTGCCGGCCGCTGCGGCAACTCCGATGCGCGACGTCGCCGCCGGTCCTTCGTTCGAACTGCGGATCCTGGGATGGGATGCCAGCGACGACCGTATGGCCCTGGCGTCGCCGCCGGCCGGCGACGCCACCGGCTGGATCGCGATCGATTCGCAATGGCGGGGCGCGTGGCGCTGAGCCAACCCGACAAACCCGCTGCCTCGACGTACCCGTTCACTCCAGGGACCTGACATGAAACTTGTTCGCCATCCGACCCGGACCGCTCTCCTGCTCTTCGCCGCCCTGCCCCTCTCGGCACTCGCCCACACCGGCGTCGACCATGGTCTTCACCATGGCCTCATGGCGGGATTCCTGCATCCACTGACAGGCGCGGATCACCTGGTCGCGATGGTGGCGGTCGGGCTCTGGAGCGCCCTCGCGGCACGCCGCTGGCCGGATCTGCTGGCGGCCCCTGCGGCCTTTGCGCTGATGCTGCTGGCCGGAGCGCTCCTTGGCATGGCCGGCGTTCGCCTTCCCGCCGTGGAGTCGTCGATCGCGGTCTCGCTGCTGGTGCTCGGCCTGCTGGTCATGACGCAACGCCGGCTGCCTGCGCCGATGGCGGGCTTGCTGGTGGGCTTGTTCGCGCTCTTTCACGGCCACGCGCATGGGCAGGAACTGGCGAGCGAGTCCGACGCGACACTGGCTCTCGCGGGCATGCTGGCGGCATCGCTCCTGCTGCATGCCTCGGGCATCGCCTTGGGCGCCACGCTGCGCCGTGCGCAGCCCTGGTGGCCCCGGCTGGCCGGCCTCTTCGTCGTCGCCTTCGGTGCCACGATGCTCGGCGCCTGGGCCTGACGTCTCGCACGCTGCCCCCCCAAACACTGAACACTGACAAAGGATCGCCATGCACTTTCAATGTCGCCCGGTCGATGCGTCGTTCTTCGACACCGCGCCCATGCAATTCAAGAACGTCGTCGATCTCGATGCACCGGCATCCAAGGTCTTCGCCATCTTCGAAGACGGCGAGTCCTGGCCCCATTGGTTCCATGCCATCCACAAAGTGGTCTGGACCAGCGACAAGCCGTATGGCGTCGGCACCACCCGCACTGTCTCGCTGGCCGCCGCCACGCTCGACGAACACTTCTTCATCTGGGAGAAGGATCGCCGCATGGCGTTTTACGTGACCGGCTCCTCCATGCCGCTCACCCACGCGATGGCGGAGGACTACCAGCTCGAAGAGACCGAGCCCGGCAAGACCCGGTTCACCTACCGCGTTGCGATGGACCCGCATCTCACGATCAGCATGGGCGGGCCACTGTCGAAGATGTATTTCGAATCGATGTTCGAGAGCGCCTGCAAGAACTTGAAGACCTATGTCCAGCCGTGAGCGGGGGAACCCCGAATCGCACCATGCCTGGACTTCTCGACGGTCGCGGTGCCAGGGTTCAGGCCGACGGCGATGATCGCCGCCTCCGATCGCCAACCCTTGGCCGCCAGCAGCTTCGCGCGATCTTTTCGCCCCATGCTCGGGTGCGGAGCCGATCGGCCGCCACAACCTGCGTGACTATTTCGGGAACATGAACTGCGCTTGCACCCGTATCTGCCAGTTGGCGCCGTTGTCAGGCTTCACGGCGTTGTAGTACGCCGAGAGCTGCGTGTTCACCGGCAGCTTGCCGAGGTGGAAGATCTTCCCAATGCCGCCGCCGAGAGGCACCGTCCATCGCTGGCTGCTGTCGGCCTTCCAGTCGGCCGTGATGATCGGGGCGGTGGTGAGATAGAAGCCGCCGCTGAAGTTGTAGTTGATGAAGGGCTGGAGCAGGAAGTTGTTGTATGAGCCGCCCTGCCTGCTGCTGCTCACCGACCAGATGTTGTTGAACAGCGCGCCGTAAACCCACGGGCTGCCGTGGTCGAGATGCAGCACCACAGCCGACGGACCCAGGCCCCAATTCTTGTTGCCCAGCTCCGAACTGCTGTTGGTGGGCATCTGCACCACCGGGCCGGCGCCCCAGATCCATTTGCCGGGGTTGGCCGGCGAGAGAAAGGCGGTCATCACCACATCGCCGACGCCGCTGGTGCTGTCGATGCCCGGGCCCAGCGCCGGCATCGAGATGACCGGCAGGATCGTGCGCGTGATGATGTTCCAGTCCTTGTTGACCGAGATCGGGATCACCGGCTGGATGTTGAGGATGTTCTGCGTCCCCTTCTCCGGCCCGTAATTCAGGTTCGTGTTGTTCTGGAACGGAACGCTGATCAGGTTGCCGACCGGATTCTGGGCCAGCTTCGCGAGCTCTTCCGCGCTCATCTCCGCCTGTGCCTGCAGAGTCGCGCACGCTGCGACGGTCACGGCGACGCGTGATACCCAGGCTGAAGACCTGAACGACATCGAGGGCACCCTTAGTTTCGAGCAGGCCATTATGGACACCCGCTCTCGAGGTCGCCATCCCGGCGCCCACTCATGGGCACGTACGTGCACCCACCCCACCCCCATCAGCCTCGACGCTCCCGGACATACGCCGGAGTCTGGCCGGCCCACATTCGGGTGACTGCCACAATCCACGGTCGGCAAAATCGTGAGATGCGAGTTGCGGCATGTGGCCGTGCAGCCGGAGCACGCCTCTGCCCAAACCTGATGGCGCCGCATCGGTGGCTACACAAGCCCGGCGCCTGGACGACGGGATACTCTCTTCATACGCACCATGGAACATGAACCAGACCCGCACGCCGAGCTGACGGCGGACCGGCTGCGCTTCGAGCGCCTGTTGTCGGAACTTTCGGCGAGCTTCATCAACCTGGAGCCGCAGTACATCGACCGCGCCATCCAGGACAGCCTCCAGCGCATCGTCGGAACGCTGGAGATCGATCGCTGCACCCTTCACCGCCTCGACCCCTTGACCGGATGGATCGAGATCACGCATTCGTTCGCGGTCGAGGGCGTCGAGCCGGTCCCGAAAGCGTTGCCGTCGCGCTCCCTGTTTCCCTGGATCATGTCGAGGTCGCTGCGAAACCTGCCAACGGTGTTCGAGCGGCTCGACGACCTGCCACCCGAGGCGGACAGCGACAAGGAAGGTTTGATCGGCGTCGGGCTCAAGTCTCACGCGACGATACCGATCGTCGTCGCCGGCGATCTGCACGGCTCGCTGAGCTTCAGCTGCGTGCGGGCCGAACGCTCATGGCCCGACAGCCTGCTGGCACAGTTGAGGCTGCTGACCCAGGTATTCGGCAGCGCGCTGGCCCGCAAACAGGCCCAGGAGGCGCTTGACATCGCGATCGGATTTGAACGTTTGGCAAGCAGCATCCTGGCCTCTCTGGTGCTGGTCCAGCCAGGCATGGAAGGCAGCGCCATCGGATCCGGCCTGCAGCAGTTCGGTGAGTTCGTGGGGGCAGAGCAGGTCTCCCTCTGGGAGCATGTCGGCGTCGAAGCGCACTTCAGCCCCGCCCGGCGCTGGGATGCGCAGGGGGTCGATGCTCCGGCCCCCGCGGAAATGTCCGGCCTGCTGCCTTGGGTCAGTGCCCAGGTGGCGGCCGGCCAGGTCGTTCGCTTGCCGCGCCTTGCCGATCTGCCGCCCGTGGCATCGCAGGACCGGTTTGCGCTGGAGGCCGGAGGCGTTCGTTCGTTGATGGTCGTGCCGATCTCGGTGGCCGGGCGGATCGAGGGCGCGCTGTCGATCGCCAGCGTGGCACGCGAGCAACCGTGGCCCGAAGCGCTGACGCCCGGCATCGCCCTGCTGGCCGGCGTCTTCGCCAGCCTGCACGCGCACGAGACCGCCGAGCGGCGCAAGCTGGCGGCGGAGGTCGAGGCAGCGCATTGGCGTGAGCGGCTGGCCCATCTGGTTCGCGTCCATACGGCTGGCGAGATGTCGGTCGCCTTGGCCCACGAGATCACCCAGCCGCTGGGCGCGATCGAAAACTATGCGATGGCAGCGCGCCGCCGCGCCGAAACGGCGATGCCCGACTTGCCGAGGGTGGTCGAGCTCCTGGACAAGGTCATCGGCCAGGCGACCCGGGCCGGCGATGTCGTGACACGCATGCGAGGCATGGCGCAGCGCCATGATCTGGACCCGAAGCCGATCGACATCATGCGGGCGGTCGACGAATGCATCGGCATGGTCAAGACAGACTGCGATCTGCGCGACATCCACGTTCACTCGGCCCCAAGCGGAAGGCTGCCGGTCGTGACGGTCGACGAGATCCACCTGCAGCAGGTCGTCCTCAACCTGCTGCGCAACGCGATGGAAGCGATCGACCTGGCCGGGCCAGGTGCGCGACGGGACATCGCCGTTGGAGTGACGGTCAACGACCATGAGGAGATCGAAGTGGCGGTGCGCGACAGCGGTGCCGGCATCCCCGAGGGCGACCTCGAACGCATCTTCGAATCCTTCTATTCGACCAAGTCCAGCGGCCTGGGCGTCGGCCTGGCGATCGGTCGCAAGCTCATCGAGGCCCACGGCGGCAAGCTCTGGGCCTCGCACAATCCCGAAGGCGGCGCCCTGTTCCACTTCACCCTTCCCGTCGCCGCACCTGATTGACGCCTGATAGCCCGTTCGCGTTCAGCGCAAAAGGGGCCCCCCATTTATCCCTGGCTTTTGAACAATCGGTCACTGCAAGCGCGTACCCAAACGATTGCGTGGTTGAAGCGCAAGCGCGACCCGGTGGTCAGCATTCGATCGTCCGGGTGACCCGTACGGGTTGCAACCTCGGCAGTCAAAAAAACTCTCCTGACACCAACGTGACGATCCAGAGTGCACCGATGCATACCTTTGGCTGACGAGCACACCGCGATGCACAGCCGGATCCACGTACGTGATGCCGTGGCTGCCGGGATAGGTCGCTCGGCACGCCGGACTCACAATCCTTTCCAGGGGGCGAATGCGATCAGGAGGCCAACATGGAGCAACGACCTGGAATCACGTGGCTCGCGAGATTCCACGATGACCTTGCCTGGGACATCTTCACACTCGACTGCATTCTGGCGACCGCATTGGCGATGACGGTCGCAATTCTCGCGAGCCTCAGCGAGACATTCGCCGAACGACTGGTCGCCTTCGAGCGCTGGGTCTGGGCGCTGTTCGCCGTCCTGGCGACCGTCGCCGTGGCATGCCTGCTGCGCATCGTGGCGTCCGATCGACACGGACCTGCCGAGCTGAACGAAGAGGCCGAACCACTCGAGAGCCGCGAAGCTGGAGACGCTGCATGAACAGGACTTTCAGAAGCCTTTGGAACGCCGCATCGGGCACCTGGGTGGCGGCACCGGAGACCTCATCCCGCGGTCGGTGCACGGGTGGCAAACTGGCCGCGCTGGGCCTGGTGCTCGCTTGCGTCGCTTCTGCAGACGCGCAGACCTTGTACTGGGACACCAATGGCACCGCTGCGGGGCTGGGCGGCGCCGGCGTCTGGGACACGACCAACGCATACTGGAACACCAACTCGACGGGCACCGGCGGCACGGTGTCGGCATGGAACAACGGTAGTCTCAACAGCGCCGTCTTCGCCGGCACGGCTGGCGCGGTCACGCTCGGCATCCCCATCACCGCCGGCAACCTGACCTTCAACACCGCTGGCTACACGCTCAGCGGGTCGACCCTCACCCTTGGCGGGGGGACGCCGACCGTTACCACGACCGCTTCCGCAACCATCGGCTCCGTCATCGCCGGCACCACGGGCCTGATCAAGGCCGGCGCTGGCACCTTGACGCTCAGTGGTGCCAACACCTTCAGTGGCGGCATCACCGTCAATGCCGGCACGCTGAGCGTCAACGCCAACGCCGCCCTCGGCAACACCGCGAACGGCATCACCATGGCCGGTGGCACCGCGCTGAACCTCACCGGCTCGCTCGCCAACAGCCGGGTGGTCACCCTGACCAGCGGCAACGTCACCCTGAGCGGCGGGGCGACCGGGGCCCGCTTCACCGGCGCCGGCGGGCTCCTCGTGCAGTCGGGGGTCACCCTGAACAACAGCGCCAGCAACTACACCGGCCAGACCATTTTCAATGGGACTGGCACGGCCGCCGTCTCATTTTCGTTCGCCTCCATCGCCAACCTGGGCGTGGCCAGCGCCCTGGGCGCGCCGATCACGGCGGCCAACGGCACCGTTCTGGTGAACGCCTCCCAAGGCGGCACGACGGTGAACTACACCGGCAGTGGCGCCAGCAACTCCAACCGCAACTGGACGCTGCAGAACGCCATCAATGGGGGAAGCACTACGCTGCGCACTCAGGGCGCCGGTACCCTGACCCTGACCGGCGATATCCTGATGAGCGGCAACGGGCCGGTGGGCGGCACCTTCAACGCCGCTGGGGCCAACATGGCTTTGCTCGGCGTGATCAGCGAAGGCGGCGGCTTCGCGAAGAATGTGGCCTACACCGGTATCAGCACCGGCACGCAGACCATCACCCTCGGCGGCGCCAACACCTATACCGGCAACAACACCATCACGCGTGTGACGGTGCAGGCCCCGGTGCTCGCGGATGTGGGAACCGTCAGCTCCCTCGGCACCGGCTCAGGCGCCTCTAGCCCCTTCAACCTCATCAACTTCGGCGGCAGATTGAGCTATACCGGCGCGGGCGCCAGCAGCAACCGCGTCTGGAACATCAACAACGGCACCATCAGCAACGACGGCAGCGGTGCGTTGACGCTCAGCGGCACCATGGCGATCGCCTTTGGCACCGCCACGCTCGGCGGCAGTTTCAGCGGTGCAACCAACAGCGCATCCGGCGTCATCTCCGGCGCCGGCGGCTTGGTCGCCAACGGCGCAGGCACCTGGGTGCTCACCGGCAGCAACACCTATACGGGCGGCACGACAATCAGCGCGGGCACGCTGCAACTGGGCAACGGCGGCGCCACCGGCTCCATCGTTGGCGACGTCACCAACAACGCTGCCCTGGTCATCAACCGTTCGGACCCAGTCACCTTCGCTGGCGCAATCTCCGGCACAGGCGCCGTTACCAAGCTCGGCACCAACACGCTGACGCTGACCGCTGACAACACGTACAACGGCGCCACCACCATCGATGCGGGCACGTTGCAACTGGGCAATGGCGGCACCACCGGTGCTGTCGCGGGTGATATCAACAACAACGGCGCCCTGGTCCTCAACCGTTCGAACGCCGTCACCCTGGGCGGCGCCATCTCCGGCGCCGGGAGCCTCTCGCAGATCGGCAGCGGTGTCACCACGCTCAGCGGCAACAGCGCTGCTTTCTCTGGCAGCACCAGCGTGAGCAATGGCACCTTGCAGGTCAACGGCATCCTGGGCACCGCGGCCAGCACGCTCAATGTTTCCGGCGGCGGCACGCTCGGGGGCACCGGCACGATCGGCGGCAGCGTCTCGATCGCCGACGGCATCCTCGCGCCCGGCAACTCGCCCGGCACCCTGACCATCAACGGCAACCTGGCGCTCACCAACGCCTCGGTGCTCAACTACGAATTCGGGCAGGCCGGCGTCGTCGGCGGGCCGCTCAACGACCTGACCGTGGTGGGCGGCAACCTCGCGCTGGACGGCACGATCAACGTCACCGTCCCGCCGGGCGGCACCTATGGTCCCGGCCTTTCGCGAGTGATCAGCTACGGTGGCGCGCTCACCGACAACGGACTCATCCTCGGCACGCAGCCCGCCGGCAGCGTGAATCTGGTGCAGACTTCCATCCCCGGGCAGGTCAACCTGATCAACACGGCCGGCCTGACGCTGAACTTCTGGGACGGCGGCACCGCACCGCGCAACAATGCCGTAGTCAATGGCGGCGACGGCGTCTGGCAGGCCTCGGCCGGCAACGCCAACTGGACCGAATCCACCGGCGCCATCAACGCACCCTACACGAATGGCAGCTTCGCGATCTTTGCGGGATCGCCAGGCGCCGTCACGGTCGACAACAGCCTGGGCGCGGTGGTCTCAGGCGGCATGCAGTTCGCGACCGGCGGCTATGTGGTGCAAGGCCAGCCGATCACGCTGGCCGCCGGCAGCAACATCGTGCGCGTGGGTGACGGCACGGCGCCGGGCGCGGGCTACGTGGCCACCATCGCGTCGCAGTTGGCCGGCATCGGCGGTATCGACAAGACCGACCTGGGCACGCTGGTCCTGACGGGAGCCAACAGCTACACCGGCGGCACGACGATCAGCGCGGGCACCGTGCAGCTCGGCAACGGCGGCACGACCGGGTCCATCGTGGGGGACGTGATCGACAACGGCACGCTGGCCTTCCTTCGCTCCGACGACTTCACCTTCGGCAACGTCATCTCCGGCACCGGCTCGGTCACCAAGCTCGGCACCAACACGCTCAGCCTGACTGGTGCCAACAGCTACACGGGGGCCACCACCGTGGCCGCCGGCACCTTGCGCGCGGGCGCGGCCAATACCTTCAGCGCCGCTTCGGCCCACACGGTGGCGCAGGGCGCCACGCTCGACACGGCAGGCTTCAACCAGCGCGTCGCCGCATTGACCCACAGCGGCACGGTCAACCTGGCGAGTGGCGTGGCGGGCAGTACGCTCACGGTCACAGGGCCGTATGTGGGCAATGGCGGACTGCTAAGACTCGGCACCGCCCTGGCCGGCAGCGCCAGCGTGAGCGACAGGCTGGTTCTCGAGGGTCCCGCGGCCGTGGCGAACGGCAGCACCGGCGTGCAGGTCGTCAACCTCAGTGGCCTGGGTGCGCTGACCACGGGCAGCGGCATCGAGATCATCAGTGCGCTCAATGGCGCCACCACGACAGCGCAAACCACCAAGAGCGCTTTCAGCCTGGTGGGGGGTCATGTGGATGCAGGCGCGTTCGAATACCGGCTCCACGCTGCCGATGCGTTGGGCGCGGGCGAGAGTTGGTACCTGCGGTCGACGACGACAGTCGTTCCGCCTGTGATACCGCCAGCGGATCCGGCGGCGGGACTGCCATTGCCACCCTCGCTTCCTCCAGTCCAGGTGCCGACCTATCGGGCCGAAGTGCCGCTGGTGGCAGCCCTGCCGGCGCAGTTCAGGCAAGCCGATCTGGCGATGCTGGGCAACCTGCATCGGCGCATGGGCGATGAGGATCCCGCCGCCGGCCCTGGCTCCAGCGCCGGCACCGCTTCAGCCGCAACGGCCGCAGGCACGCGCCGGGCTTGGGGCCGCCTCGTGTATGCGGACCTCGACATCGATCAACCGGGCATTGCGCAGCCCCGTAGCGATGGACACGTGAGCGGCCTGCAGGTTGGCTCCGACCTGTTCGTCGCCCAAGACTGGAAGTCAGGACTCTATGTCGGCTATCTGGACGGTAGCGCCGATGTCGCCGGCAATGCGCGCGGGCTCACGGCGCGCGTGGGCAGTAATGACCTGCGCTCGCGCTTCCTCGGCGCATACGCGACCTGGATGGATGCCAGTGGCTGGTACGTGGACAGCGTGCTGCAGGGGGCGAGCCAGCGCTATGACGTCAAACCCGACATCAATCCCCGGGTCTCCGGCAAGGCCAGCAGCTTCACGGCTTCGATCGAAAGCGGAAAACCCTTTGCGGTCAACGAGCGCTGGAGCATCGAGCCGCAGGCGCAGCTCGCCTGGCAGCACAGCAGCTTCGACGACTTGTTCCTCGGCGGCGCGCGCGTGCAACAGGACGCGGACAGCGGCTGGATCGGTCGGCTCGGCGTGCGCATCAAGGGGGATCTCGCAGCGGGCGGCGGACGGCTGCAGCCCTATGGGCGCCTGAACCTGTACTACGCCAGCTTCGGCGACGACGCGGCCACCTTCATCGGACCGGCGGGAGCGACCGTCATCGCGAGCGGAGGCGGCTACAGCGCCGCCGAAGTGGCTGCCGGCGCGACCCTGGCGCTGACGGCAGCGACGAGCCTCTACGGGGAACTCGGCCATCTGTGGAGCATCGGCGGTGACGCCACCGTGAAATCCTCCGTGCAGGCTTCGCTCGGCATCAAGGTCCGCTGGTAGAGCCGTGCTGGCTGTGGAGGTCCTCGGCCCAGTGCCACCGGAGCGCGGTCCACGTCGAGGTGGCGATGGTGTTCCAACGCATCGACCCACATCGGGCTCAAGGCCTTCAGCTGCTTGCCGCAGGCTCGATCGGCGACCTCCCACAGCACCGTCAGCGCTTGCCGCACCGCCTCGGCAACAGACGATTGCGTGCCCGCGTTTCCTTCGCGGTGGCCTCTTCTTGCAACACCCGAACGGCGTGATTGCAGTGATAGCCGTTCAAGCCACGAACTCATCCAGGATCTTCGCCTTCTCCAGCGGTGGCGCACCGCTGTAGAGCGCTCACAGTGCGTAGGGATGTGCGCTGCAGCAGAGTAGGCTTCGGGCATGGAACCTGGGGCCGCTTCCGGGCAGCCGATCCTGCAACTTCGAGTGGTGCTGCGCCGCCACATCAGCCCGCTGATTTGGCGCCGACTGCTCGTGTGCCGCGACACGAACAGTGCGCATTTGCACCACATCCTGCAGGTGGCGTTCGGGTGGGAAGACCTGCACCTCCATCGCTTCGATATCCGTGGGCGCGAATACGGCGTCTTCAAGAACGGGGGCCTGCATTTCTCCACCGACGCCCGCGCGGTTCGATCGGCGACTTGCATCTGCGGCTCGGCGAACGATTCACCTATGAGTACGACCTGGGCGACAGCTGGATGCATGATCTGCGCATCGAAGCGACCCTACCGGTTGACCTCAGGCTGAGCTAGCCGCCGTGCACTGCAGGACACAGAGCCGCACCGCCGCCCGAGGACTGCGGCGGCGCGCAGGCGTTCATGACCGACCGATCCGTTCACGCCCTCATCGGCGAGCGCCAAGCGCGTGAGCTGCGGGAGGACCTCATCGATGACATGGACGATAGGAGGAATGGGACATCCTGAGCCGAAATCGCCCTGACCGCTTCGACCGGCGGCGAGCGGTACCTATGTGGCGAGCGTATTTCCACCAGATTCGTGGAGTCCGCCGTCAAACAGCCTGTGGCCAACATCGCCTCGCTGGGCGAGGATGCAGTTCAAGCGCCTGATAGCGCCTTCCCGGGCCGCGTCGACTAGGCGGCCTGCCCAGACCTGGCCGGACACGAGGCTTAAAGCCTGCGACGCGCCGATCATGATCGACGCGGTGTGCGCCGTGGTGCAACATCGTGGCCAAGAGGCAGCCGACTTTCATGCGAACGTCTTCGTCGGCAGGCGTGACACGGCACCAGCCGCACCGTAGTTCAGTGTGGACGCGCGGGATCGGGATAGATCAGCGGCCCGAACATTCCGCGATCGAAGGGCTTCCAGTGCCCTTCGGGCTGGGCCAGACGATCGGCCAATGCCAACAGCACCGCCGGATGCGCGCAAAGACCCAGGTGGCTCGCCACCACCTCGATGTTCTCCGATTGCGGCCCGGTTTCCTCGATGCTGCAGCGCCAAGCGACGACGCCGTCACTGCGGCTGAAGATCGACGTGGTCGGCACCGAAGGCCTCCGCTGCACGTGCTTCATGCGGCGCGGATCTTCCGAACTCAGGCCACTGACACCCTCATAGACGCGCCATGCATTCGTCGCGCGGGCGCTGCCGGTGAATGGGCTGCCCAGCGTGACCACGCTGCGCACGAGATCCGGCCAGCTCGACGCGAGCTGTCGCGCATAGACGCCGCCCAGGCTCCACCCGACGAGGCTGACCTTGCGGCCACTCTGGGCATGCAGCGATTCGAGCTTGCGCGCCATGCCCTCTTCCACGCCATCGCGCGGCCCGAGGTTTCGGCCCAGGCCCCACCCGTGCGCGTCGTAGCCGCGGCTGCGCAGATAGTGCCGCAGCAGCTTGGTGGAAAGGTCGCTCGCGATCAGCCCCGGCAGCACGAGCACCGGATGGCCGTCGCCGCGCGGCGCCAGTTGCAACAGCGGCCATAGCGCCACGGCGGCACCGACCTCCCAGAGGGCACGTCCTTCGGCGAGGAGCAGCAGCCGCGAAGGCGGCGCGATGGGTTCATGAGCCGCGGTCATCCTCGATGCTCCTTGTGTCGTTCATTTTGAATGGGCAGTCGCGATGCCACCAAGCCAATCGGCCGACAGCGCTATTCATCCGAGGTATTTGCCCCGCAGGTAATCGAGGTAAGCCCTCGATTCGCGCGAGACATACGGAGAAATCAGCGTCAGCGTGTAGAAAGCCGCAAACCCCGGGTCGGCTTGCCGCAAGGCATCGCGGCCCGGCACGAGGCGCTCGAACGACAGCCAGCAGGTCGTGGTAAAGACCATCTGCAGCGCCAGCATCTGCGCCTCCTCCGCGGTCGCCTCGATGACACCGGCGGCGACCAGCGTCTCGCACAGCGACTTGGCCGACAAAAGGTTTTGCGCCGTCAGCGCCTGGGCGCGCTGGCCCAGCGCGGGATATTCACTAGAGAGAAAGGCCATGTCGCGATAGACGAAGCGGTAGCCATCGATCGCCTCGAAGCGCAGATGGAGCGCCAGCCACAGGTCGTCGATCGCACGCACGTTGTCTGCCGATGCATTGAGCAGTTCGAGGCTTTCCTCGAAACGCCGGAAGAGCCGCTCGACGATGAGCTGCTTGGCCTTGAAGTGGTAGTGGAGGTTGCCGGGGCTGATGTCGAGCTCGGCGGCAATGCGGTGCGTCGACACCGCCGCGAGCCCCTGCGCATTGAACAGCGCAAGGCTGGTCTGCAGGATGCGTTCTCGCGTGTTGGAACTGGCCACGGGCTGAAGATCGCTCTGTCCGCCGGACCTCAGCGCTTGCGCCGACCGGCTTCAAGCCGCTCGACGCGGTCGAGCAGCAGTCGCATCTGCTCGCGCAGTTCCTGGAATTCCTGGGCGCTCGGCATGCCGAGGCGTGGAAGCGACGTGGCGACGCGTTGATCGAACACGTCCTCGAACTTGCGGATGCCGAAAGTCTCGAGGCCGGGAAAGCGCGGCGGGATGCTCTTGTCGCTCGCGGGATCGGTCTTGCCGAGGCCGAGGAAGCTTTCGATCACGTTGGACTGGTGCTTGACGACATCGTCGCGCACCGTGCCCAACGCCTTGAGGCCTGCGCGCAGGAGGCCTTTCGGGCCAGTCTGGTCGGCTTTATCGTTGGGTGGCGCGATCGTGGGCACAACCGCCCTGGCCGCGGGCTTCCTGCGCGCTGGGGCGTTCTTGGCGGGCACCGTCTTCTTGGGCGGTGGCGCCGCCTTCTTGGCCGGCGGCGCCGCCTTCTTCTTCACGCTGTCAGTTTCATCGCGGCGAGTCGCCATGCGTTGCTCCAGGGGACGTTACGGAAGAGAGGCGGTCGCCCGCCTCCGGAATCAGACCTTGTTGACTGCGCGGCTCGTGCGGGCACGACGCGTTGCGGGCTTGGCCTTCACGGTTTTTTCCTTGGCCACTGCATTGTCATTGCCGGACACGCGGCTTTCGATTTGCTTGGCGCCGGCGGCGACCGTGTCGGCGATCTTCACCGACACGTCAGCGATCGGCTGGTGCACGCTGTGGAAAGCGTTCATGGCCGAGGCACCCAGCGGCGCTTCGATGCGGGCGGCGATGCTGGCGATCGATTCGATGCCGTTGGTCGCGCCAGTGGCCACGCGATCCATCAGCGCGACGATGCTGCTGGTGTCGATGTCAAGACGGTTCGCGAGGAAACCGGTCACCTGCTCTTGCGCGCTCAGCAGGCGGGCCTTGTCATCGTCGCTCACCATCGGCAGTTCGCGAGCGTCCAGGAACGCGCTGTAGCGCGACGCGGCGCCGCCCAGCAGGCGATGCGCACCAGCGCGGTAGGCGCTGACGAGGGTCTTGCCTGCGTCGTTGTATTGGCCGACGACGTGGATGGCGGCGGTGGAGATGGATTGCGTGGACATGGTGGTTTCCTTGAAGTTGAGGGAACGCGCCATGGTTCTGGCGCGATGGGGTCATCTTCTTTGAAAAGCCCTAGGCCTTGAAAACTAGAACGGTTCGATAGTTAGTCCAATTGCCCCAATTTCGCGCCGGCACGACAGAGCCGTCCGATGCCATTGCATCGAGTGCATGGGTCGCGCCCTGAATATGCATTGGACTCCTTCCTCGTCCATCGGAATAATCGCGGCCAACAAGGCGCCATTGCGGCGCATTGCCTTCGAGGCCGCGCCACCCTCGCCCGCTGGCGCACCAGGCCGAGCCGTGCCGGCCGACCGATGCGCCGGCACCGCCGGCACCGCCGGCAGGAGATTGGATATGAAAGCAGTCATGCTGCGACCCGACCGTGCCCCCTCTGTCTTGCTGATGCTCGCCGAGTTCCGCGCCCTGTGGGAAGCCGGTGCCACGCTCGCCGTGTGGCCGCTGCTGAAACTGGCACCGCGCGGCGACGGCCATCCGGTCCTGGTGCTGCCCGGCCTGACATCCGGCGATTCGTCGACGCTCCTGTTGCGGCGCTACCTGAAGGCCCGCGGCTACGACGTGCACGGATGGGGCCAGGGTCGCAACCTCGGTCCGCGCGCCGGCGTCGAGGCGTCCATGGTCAGGAAGCTGAAGGAACTGCACGCGAAGGAAGGCCGCAAGGTGAGCCTGGTCGGCAAGAGCCTCGGCGGGGCGTATGCACGCTTTCTGGCCAACCGCCATCCCAAGCTCGTACGCGGCGTCGTGACGCTCGGCAGCCCCTTCAAGGGCAGCCCGCGCTCGACCCGTGCCTGGCGCGTCTATGAAGGCCTGAGCGGCCAGAGCGCCGAAGATGCGCCTCGCCTGAAGCTCGTGGCGCGCAAGCCGCCGGTGCCGACCACGTCGATCTTCAGCCGCAGCGACGGCATCGTGGCTTGGCGCTGCAGCCTGGAGACTACGGGGCCACGCGCCGAGAACATTGAAGTGCTCGGCAGCCACTTCGGCCTCGACACCCACCCCGCAGTGCTCTATGCGCTGGCCGACCGGCTCGCACAGCCCGAGGGCGAGTGGAAGCCGTTCCGGCGAGGGATGCTCGGCCCGCTGCTGTTTCCCAATCCGGCGCGTGGCACGAGCACCGCCTGAGGCCCAGCGACAGCCGCTCATTGCAACGGGACTTGGGTGGCGCGCTGCCCGAGCGAAGAATCGGCGAGCGACGGGTCGGCGTGCCCCAGGTAGAACTTGAACACCAGCCGCTGCACCAGGTTGCCGTATGGTGGATAGAAGAGGCTCATCGGGAACCAGCGCGCACGCTTGAAGGTGCCCTTGGCGTGCGACAGCTCGCGAAAGCCTTCCTCGCCATGGTAGGTGCCCATGCCCGAGTTGCCGGTGCCGCCGAAAGGCAGGTCGTGGTTGAAGGCATGCCACCCCCAGTCGTCGACGCACAGACCGCCGGAATGCGTGAGGTTCGTCAGGCGCTCAAGGTCCGCGTCCTTGCATCCGAACGCGTAGAGCGCCAAGGGCCGCGGCCTGGCCGAGATGTAGTCGATGGCTTGGTCGAGCGAGTCGTAGCCCACCACCGGGAGGATCGGCCCGAACAGTTCTTCGTTGGCGATGCGCATGTCGGCGCGCACGCCGGTGACGACATGCAGCGGAATGCGTCGCCCCGATCCGCTGTCGCCGCAGGCGACGACCTTGCCGCCCTTGGCGGTGGCTTCGGCCAGCAGATCGCGGATGCGCTGCGAATGCGGCTCGGAAGCCATGCTGGTGTAGTCGTGGTTGCCCTGCACCGTGGGGTACAGGCGCCGGAAGGATCGTTCCACCGCACCGGCGAAGGCATCGACCTGGTGGCGCGGCACCAGTGCGTAATCGGGCGCGAGGCAGACCTGGCCGCTGCTGAAGGCCTTGCCGTGCGCGACGCGTTCGGCCGCCATTTCCAGCGCGCTGTCGTTCGCCACGAGCGCGGGCGACTTGCCGCCCAGCTCCAGCGTCACCGGCGTCAGGTGTTGCGCGGCCGCCCGCATGATGTGGTGGCCCACCGCCGGCGAGCCGGTGAACACCAGATGGTTGAAGGGCAGGTGCGAAAACGCCTGGGCCTGCGCGACCTCGCCGCCGAAGACCGCGACCTCGTCCTCGGCAAAGGTCTCAGCCAGCATCTGCGCCAGCAGTTCGGTGGTGCGCGGAGACAACTCCGACATCTTGATCATCACGCGGTTGCCTGCGGCCAGCGCGGCGACCAGCGGCCCCAGCGACAGGTACAACGGGAAGTTCCACGGCGTGATCACGCCGACCACGCCCTTGGGCTGGTAGTTGACGAGCGCGCTGTTGCTCAGGAAGAGCAACTCGGTGGCGCGGCGCTGCGGCGCCATCCATTGGCGCAGGCGGTGCAGCGCATGGTTGATCTCGAGGATCGGCCCCAGCACCTCGATCAGCTTCGTCTCGGCCGGCGAACGACCGCCAAAGTCGGCGCTCACCGCCACGGCGATGCGATCCTGGTAGCGCCTGAGCAGGACCTTCAGGGCCTTCAGCTTGGCCTTGCGCTCGGAGAGGGTGGGATACGGCTTCGCGAGAAACGCCAGGCGTTGCTGCTCGAACGTGTCTTGCATGTGCCGAACGATGGTGTCCATGGGGTTGCGCTCCTATGAAGGCGCCGCCATCGAATGCGCGCTGGCGGGCGTCGGGGACTGCTGCTTGAGGCCGCAGCGCTCGACGAAGAAGGCGCCGATCTCGTCGAGTGACTGCTTCGACTGCGGCAGCATGCCGAACAGCTGGAAGACGTGCGGCATGCCGGGCCAGACCTTGACCCGGGCGTCGACGCCGCAGGCGCGGGCGCGCTCGGCCGCACGCAGCGAATCGTCGAGCAGCATCTCGCTGCCCGACACATGGAACAGCAGCGGTGGCAGTCCGGCCCAGTCGCCGAACAGCGGCGACACGGCGGGATCGTCCGCGGGCGCACCGTCGAGGTAGGTCGACAGCACCAGCGTGAGTGCATGCCGGTCGAACAGCACATCGCTGCCTTCGTTGCCATGCACCGACGGGCTACCGCCGGTGAGGTCGGTGACGGGCGACATCAGCGCTGCGCAGGTGGGCAATGGCAGCCCTTCATCACGCAGGCGCATCAGCAAGGCCAATGTGAGATTGCCACCGGCGGAATCGCCTGCGACGGCCATGTGCTCGGGCGAGAACCCCTGCTCGACCAGCCAGCGGTAGGCGGCGAAGCAATCGTCCAGTCCGGCTGGATAGCGGTGCTCCGGCGCCAGGCGATAGGCTGGCACCAGCACGCGCAGGTCGGTCTTCCGGGCCAGGCTGGACGCCAGTTGCCGATAGCCGTTGGGCAGGTGCAGGCTGAAAGCCCCGCCGTGCAGGTAGAGCAGGACGCCGCATCGCGCCGCGCCCTCCCCCCCGATCCATTCCGACGACACGCCGTTGGCATCGACGCGGGCGACGCGGATCCTGTTGCCGGCGAGCTGGAGCCCGGCGTCCAGGACCCGGGCCTTCCTGCGCAATTCGTCGACGGTGACGCCCTTGCGCCACAGGCGCTTGACACCGAGGCGCAGTGCCGCGTTGAGGACCGGCATGGGGATCATGGGTGCGGCTTCTGTGCGGCAAGAGGGATGTGGCTCATCGCGTGCTCGGCGATGGCCGTGATCGTCAGCGATGGGTTGACGCCGGGATTCGCCGGCATGGCCGCCCCGTCGCAGACGAGGAGGTTGCGGTAGCCGAAGACGCGATTGTGCCGATCGACGACGCCGCTGCCCGCGTCCTTGCCGATGACCGCGCCGCCGAGGATGTGCGCGGTCGACGGGATGTTGGCCAGGGCTTCGAGCACCATGCTCTGGGCGATGCCGCCCGTGTGCTGCGCCAGCCATTCCGCAGCCTCGTTCGCCACCGGGATGAAGGTCGGGTTGGGCTTTTCCTTGTCCTGCTCGGTGCTCAAGCCGATACCGCCCCACCACCTGCGCCTGGCGCGAAAGGCAATCGCGTTGTCGAGACTTTGCATGACCAGGAAGATGACGGTGCGCCGCCCCCAGCCGAACGGCCACAGTACCTTGGCGAAGCGCAGCGGGTGGCGCGCGATGCTGCCGAGCAGCCTCAACGGGCGGGTCAGGCGCGTGCCTTGGCCGGTGATCATGGTGAACTGGGTCGACATGAAGTCACCCTTGGCCCCGTAGGTGACGAATTCGATGTGCGTGTCCGGCCGCGGGTGGATGCTGGCGCTGATGGCCACGTCCTTGCCCGGTTGGAGCTTCTCGTCAGGCAGGGTCACGGCCAGGATCGACTCGCTGTTGGTGCGCACCAGTTCGCCCAGCCGGTCGCTGATGCCAGGCAGCGAGCCCCCGTGCTTGCACTTGGCGAGCAACCGGTTGGTGCCCAGCGCCCCGGCGGACACGACCACGCCGCGCGCGTTGAAGCTGCGCCGCTGCTTGTTGAACCAGGCACCGGGCCGCTTCGTCGTGACGCGGTAGCCGTCACTGCCGTCGGCCGCGCCCAGCGGCCGAATGTCGACGACTTCGTGTTCCGGCAGGATCTGCGCACCGGCCTTCTCGGCGAACCACAGGTAGTTCTTCACGAGCGTGTTCTTCGCGCCGACGCGGCAACCCACCATGCAGGCGCCGCAGCGCGTGCAGCCGGTGCGTTCCGGCCCCTGGCCGCCGAAGTAGGGGTCGGGCACGGGGGTGCCCGGTTCGCCGAAGAAGATGCCCACCGGCGTTCGCCTGAAGGTCTTCTCCACGCCGAAGTGCCGGGCCACGTCCATCAGCAATTTCTGCCCGTCGCTCTCGAAAGGAACGGTGTTCACGCCCAGCATGTGTTCGGCCGTGTCGTAGTGGGGCTTGAGCGTGGCCGCCCAGTCCTCCAGGCCGGCCCACTGCGGATTGACGAAGAACTCCGGTGCACCCCGATACAGGGTGCAGGCATAGACGACGCTGCCGCCACCAACCGCCGAGCCGCTGGCGATGAACACGTCCTTGAAGGGCGTCAGGCGCAGGATGCCGCGCAGGCCCAGCGCGGGCGCCCAGAGAAAATCCCGCAGGTTCCAGGTCGTGGCGGCGTAGTCCTCGTCGCGATAGCGCCGGCCGCATTCGAGCACGGCCACCTTGTAGCCCTTCTCGGACAGGCGCAGCGCCGACACGCTGCCGCCGAAGCCCGAGCCAATGATCAGCCAGTCATAGTCGAAGCTCGTCATGCCACGTTGCGCAGTTCACGGCGAAGGATCTTGCCAACGGCCGATTTCGGCAGCGCATCGACGAAGCGGACGATCCGCGGTACCTTGTAGGCGGTGAGCAGTTTGCGGCAGAACGCGACGACGTCGGCTTCGCTCAGCGTCGCGTCCGCCGCCTTGACGATGAACAGCTTGACCGCCTCGCCCGACTTCGCGTCGGGCACTCCGATGCAGGCGCATTCGACGACGCCGGGGCAGCCGGTGGCCACCGCCTCGATCTCGTTCGGGAACACGTTGAAGCCCGAGACGATGATCATGTCCTTCTTGCGGTCGACGATCCGGAGGAAGCCCTGGGTGTCGAACACACCGACATCGCCGGTCCGAAAATAGCCGTCCGCGGTGAACGTAGTCGCCTGGGTCTCGGGCTTCTGCCAGTAGCCGCTCATCACCTGCGGGCCCTTGACGCAGATCTCGCCGGGCTCGCCGATGCCGACCACGCGGTTCTCCTCGTCGAGCAGCTGGACGTCGGTCGAGGGCAGCGGGAGCCCCGTGGTGCCGGTGAAGGCTTGTACAGCGGCCGGATTGAAGCTCACGATCGGGCTCGTCTCCGACAGGCCGAAGCCCTCGCGGATGAAGGTGCCGGTGAGCGCGAGCCACTTGTCGGAGACCGCGCCGATCACCGCCGCGCCGCCCCCGCCCGCCAGGCGCAGGTTGGACCAGTCGATCTCCTTGCTCTTCGGGTGCGCGCACAGCCCCCGCGTAGAGCGTGTTCACGCCCATGAACACGGTGGGGCGCGCCTTCTTCATCGTGTCGATGAAGCTGTCGAAGTCGCGCGGATTGGGCACCAGCCAGTTGTCGGCGCCGACCGAGAAGTAGGTGATGAAGTTCACCATCAGCGCGAAGATGTGATACAGCGGGATCGCCGTGACAACCACCTCCTCGCCTGGGCGCAGGTTGTCGGGCATGAAGGCCTTGAACTGCTCGGTGTTGGCGACCAGGTTGCGGTGCGACAGCGACGCGCCCTTCGACAGCCCCGTGGTGCCGCCGGTGTACTGCAGGAACAGCAGGTCGTCGCCGTGGAGCTCGACCGGCTCGAACGGCAGCTTGGCGCCCTCTTCCAGCGCCTGGGCCAGCGACATCGCCGTACCCAGCCGCGCATCGACCGGTGGGCTGGGAATCTGCACGCCGCTGCCGTCGCCCACGCCGGTGGTGAGCACCGTCTTCAGTTGGGTGCGCCCCATCACATCGGCGACCGTGCCCGATACGCCGCTGTAGACGATGATGGTTTCGACCCCGGCATCGTTGAGCTGGTGTTCGAGTTCGCGCGGTGTGTACAGCGGATTGACATTCACCTGCACCGCCCCGGCGCGAATGATGCCCAGGAAGGCGATCGGGAACGCGAGCAGGTTCGGCGCCATCACGGCGACGCGGTCGCCGCGCCGAACGCCCAGCCCGGCCTGCAGGTAGGCCGCGAAATCGCGTGACAGCCGGTCCACCTGGGCATAGGTGAGCGTCTGGCCGGCGCAGCGGAACGCCGGCTTGTCGGCGAAGCGCTTCATCGCCTGCTCCATCATCTCGGTGACCGAGCGGTAGGCGTCGGGGTTGATCTCGCGCGGGATGTCGCCATAGCTGGCGTGCCAGTGCCTTGCCGTCATGATTTGCTCCTGGGTGCGAGGGTGGTGAGGGCCGTGACGGGGATCAGGGTGCGACGATGTTGAAGAGCGGATCGAAGTCGACGACGTTCGCCACCACGGCGGCGAAGCCCTTCGGGTCGCCCTCGACCTTGAGCAGGCCGGCCTGCACCAGGTCGGGCACCTTCTTGCCTTGCAGCAGCATGGCCAGGAAGGCGGGGCGAGTCAGTGTCAGCGTGACATCGGGGTTCTTCAGCACGCGCCCCTTGGTGTTGTTCAACACCGAGTTCGACAGCTCCAGCGCCCAGACTTCGTTCGTGTCGCTGAACACCATGCTGATCGCGGCCTTCATGCCGTCGGTCTTCTCGTGATTCAGGCGCAGCGCGATGAAGTCGAACAGCAACTCGTTGGTCATGCCGCGCACCGTGTCCGGCCCGCTCGAACTGGCCCCCGAGGTGCGTGGGCCGGCGCGCAACTCCATCGCACCCATGAGGTAGGCATTGCGCCAGGTGGCCGACTCGGCCTGGTAGCCCAGCTGTTCGAGCGCATCGGCCTGCAGCGCGCGTGCCTGGGCGTTGTTCGGGTTGGCGAACACCACGTGGTTCACCATCTCAGCGACCCAGCGGTAGTCGCCGGCGTCGAAGGCCTTCTTGCCATTGGCGATGACCGCTGCCTCCCCCCCCATCGCGGCCACGTAGCGCTTGGCCGCATCGGCCGGCGCAAGGCGATGCAGCGTGGCCGGGTTGGCGTCGTAGTAGCCCAGGTAGAAGTTGTAGACCGCGCGCAGGTTGTGGCTGAGCGTGCCGTAGTAGCCGTGCGAGCTGGCATCCTTGGCCAGCTCCTTCGGGAAGAAGGGTTCGTTGCCGATCTCATCCATCACCTGGCCCTGGTTGGCCAGATGCAGCGCCCGGTCGTGCAGGAAGCGGTAGGTGTCGCGTTGGTTCGCCAGGTACTGGCGGATGTTCGGGTTGCCCCAGGTCGGCCAGTGGTGGCTCGCGAACGCCACTTCGACGTCGGGATACAGGTCGAGCGTCTCGTTGATGTACTTGCTCCAGGACAGCGCGTCACGCACCTTGGCACCACGAATGGTGTAGACGTTGTGCATCAGCTTGGTGGCCACCTCCGACAGGCACAGCGCTTTCTTGTCGGGGAGATAGATCATGAATTCCGACGGCGCCTCCGAGCCCTGTGCCATCTGGAACTGGAAGCGCACGCCGTCGACGGTCATCTCCTCGCCGGTCTTCTTGATGAGGTGCGTCGGCGGCACCAGCCCCGGTGCGCCGTTGCTCAGCGCCAGCCCCAGGCCGGTGCCCACCGAGCCCTTGTCGTTGGCCGGCAACGTGATGCCGTACATGTAGTTGGCGCGGCGCGACATGGCATTGCCGGCGAGCACGTTTTCGGCGACGGCGTTGTCCATGAAGCCTTCGGGCGCGATCACCTTGACCTTGCCCGAGCGCACGTCGGCCTCGTCGACCACGCCGCGCATGCCACCGAAGTGGTCGGCATGGCTGTGGGTGTAGATCACCGCGACCACCGGCTTGGTGCTGTGGAGGTACTCCATGGCCAGCTTCATGCCGGCCCGGGCCGTGTCTTCGGTCAACAGCGTATCAATGACGATCCAGCCGCTGGCGCCTTCGATCAACGTCATGTTGGCGATGTCGTAGCCGCGAATCTGGTAGATGCCATCGGCCACCTTGAACAGGCCCTGCGCGGTGTTGAGCTTCTGCTCGCGCCACAGGCTGGGGTTGACCGTCGCGGGCGCGTCGCCCTTGACGAAGTCGTATCTCTGCGTGTTCCACACGACCCGCCCGTCCGGCGCCTTGACCAGCGGATCCTTCAGCTCGGCCAGCTTGCCCCGAGTGGCGTCCTCGAGGTCTTGCTTGTCGGCCATCGCCATTGCCTTGCGCACCGCTTCGTTGGCGCGCTCGGTGGCTGCGGTGGCAGGCTTGGACACCGGAATCGCCTTGGGGGCTTGCTGGGCCAAGGCGGCGGAGCCGGCCAGCAGCACGACACCGACGTATGTCTTGACGAATGCGTTTCTCATTGATCCTTCTCCTGGCGCTGGTGGGGGCGTGTGAGGTAACGTGATCAGGCAGACGCCGGGCGCGTGCTGCGCTTGGCCGGCGCCGCCCGCTTTCGCGCCGCCGGGGCCTGCGCGGGGGTCTTGGCCGGCGCCTTGGGCGACGCTGCGGCGGATTTCTTGCGCGGTGCGCGCGACGGGGCATGAGTAGGGGCAGGTTCGGCGGCCGGCACGCTTGCGCCCAACGCGGCCCGCATTTCCACATAGGCCTGTTCGGTGAATCGCGCCAGCTCTTCGATGTGCGGCACCGCCTCGGGCATGGCCAGGAAGCCAAGCTGCAGCCGCTCGCCCAGCGAGACCGCCGTGACGTTGAGCTTGTGCCCGGCCGCCACCACCGATACCGGCAGCACAAGCTCGACCGCGGCGCCCATCAGGTACGGCTGGCCGGCCAGGCCGAAGGGGTTGGACACCATCAGGTTCGACAGGCGCGGCGCCGCCTTGGCCGAGGCCATTTCCATCAGCAGCGGCACCGCATGCACGATGGTGGTGTAGAGCATCACGGTGTCGCTGCTGAGCGTCTTCAATTGCTCCTTCAGCTGGCCCGTCTCGGCGCGGATCGCGGCCAGCCGCTCGGCCACCGAGGCGCCGGGCTTGCCCAGCGGAAACTGAAGCACCGCGATCTGGTTGCCGCCCTTGGCGTCGGCCAGTGCCACCGGCATGTCGGCCACCAACGGCTCCTTGTGCGTGCCGCCGCGCTTGCGCAAGTACTGCTGCATCGCCATGTCGAGTACCGTCAGCAGCAGGTCGTTGACCGTGGCGCCGCGGGCCTTGCCGAGGCTCTTCATCTCGGCAAGCGGCAGGGTGCAGTACGCATAGCTGCGCTTCGGCGACAGCGCGCCGTCGAAGGCCGGCGAAACCTTCAGGAACGGCAGCGCCAACTCCTTGCCCAGGCTCAACGAACGCAGCCCTTGCTGGGCCAGCATGCCGTACAACCCGACTGCCGAAAGCAACCCGCCGCTGACCTGGCGGCTCGCGCTCATGAGCTGCTGCACCATGTCGGTACGCTCCTTGTCTGCCGTGCTGGATCGCGGCACGCCGTCCCACAGGGCGCGCACGACCTTGTCCTTCGGGTCATCGCTGAGCCACGTCGTGACCGCCTTGACGAACGTGCGCCCGTCGATGATCCCGTGGTGTGCCTTGCCGTACAGCGCCACACGGCCGTCGGCCAGCCCATCGATGACATGGAACTGCCAGAGCAGTCCGGACCGGTCGAGCGGCGTCTCGTGCAACGCGCAGACTTCTTTCAGCAACCCGTCCATCGTCGCGTCCTTGAGCGTCAGGCGGTGCACGTGCCCCCGGATGTCGGGGTCGGTCATCGGCCCGACCGAGGGCAGGCGGGTCAAGGACTGCTTGAAGCGGTAGTTGAAGGGCGGGCCGGGCGGGCGCTTCAGCAATTTGACGTGCAGCTTGTCGGCAAAGCTGCCCTTGAAACCCTCCGGCGGACGCAACAGGACCAGCGGACCGATGTTGAACGGCCGGGCAGGCGTTTCGAGCAGGAACATGGCCAGGTCAATTGGCGAAAGTGCGGGCATCGTCGTCTCCTGTCTGTTGTTCGAGCGGTCTGCGCCGGTGAGCGAATCGAGGCGTTCGCTTTGCTGCGGTCTGCGACGCGGGACAGCCAATTGCCAGGGCCTTGGACGCCGGCGAAGCTTTCGCCGTCGATGCGAGCCAGGGAGATTGCGTGTCGAGCGTCCGCGACACACCCATGCGCAACCGTCACTCCCGCATCGCGGGCAGCTCGAAGACTAGCCCTCCAACGGTGCGTTGAAAATCGTGGCGTGCACGTGACCAACGTCCGTGCGCCCACGCAGGCCCATAGGTGCTGCCACGTACTACCAGACTCCACTTGACTTCCGGTCAGACGCGGCGTAAGCCGACGCTCGGCCCGGTTGTCGCGGGCTGCGTGCGTGCGTTCTCAGAGACCTTGCGGGCCCAGCTTGTCGATCAGCACCTTCAGCGCGTCCATTTCGTCCGGTTTCAGGTCAGTCAGCGGAACGCGAACCGGTCCCGCGTCATGTCCGACGAGACGATCTTGCCGCCGGCCTAGACGAGGCGCACTGCGTCGCCCTGGAAGCGGCTGCGGATCTCCGAGATCGATTGCGAGCGCATGACCACGCGCCAGGCCGACGCCGAGCTGGCCAAGGAGCGGAAGGCACGCGCGGCCGACCTGGACGCCGCCCGCGCTGCCCGGGTGGCGGCACAGCAGGCGTTCCAGGACGAGAAGTCGGTTCACCGCGCTGCCGAAGCCGCCTGATCGCGCCAGCACCAGGAGCTTCAGGTCGAACTTGCAACCCTGCGCGAACGCGCCGCCGGCGCGGATCAGCGAGCAACCGACCTCGCCTCCCAGCTACAGCGTCAGCAGGAGCAGTCGAAGCGTGAGATTGCACAGCTTTCCTGCATGCGCGCTCCGAGCACATCCTGGACTGGTTTCATGTGGCGATGCGCGTTGAGCAACTCCTGCAGACCACACGAGGCTTGCGCAGCGTGGGCCAGAAGCCCCTCCTCGCCCAACTCGAGCGCGTGAAGTGGTTCCTCTGGCACCCACCAGCCACATGCCGGCCAGGTGGGTGTAGTTTTCCATGTATTCGGTGAAATCCGGGCCCCAGCCGCCTGGATTCAGGAACGCGGCCATGAATGGAACGCCAAGCGCGAGCGTTTCGAGCTCGTAGCCACCGACGAAGCCGCGCTTCGGGTCATTGCGCGCCTCATCCCGCACGATGCCCATCGGACAACGGCCGTCGTACGACGGTTGTGCAGCGATTGCCGTCTTTCCCTGCCGCTCGGTGAACTTACGCTGTGACGCCGGTTCCGGTCATCCCGGTGCCACAGTGATCTCCGTATCGACGACCGGTTTCAAGGTAGTGCCGACGTAGCCGTACCAAGCGGCGCCGAAACGGCCAAGCAAGCGCGGTCAGCGCTAATCCCGTGCCCAATCGAAAGTCCGCTTCCATGAGCGCCGGAGTGGCGGTCCGGGCCCGAAGCGGGCCTACGCGCACGCTTGATAGCAGACGTTCTGGCCACATGGAAATAAGACTGGCGTAGTTCAACCCGCCGCCTCTCTGGTTGCGGACTGCCGAGCGAGTTCCTCATCCAGAATGGGCACGCCCAAATTACAGGCCTCGACGCCCATCGCCACGCACACCTTGAGCACTTCCATGATCTCTTCCATCGACGCGCCGAGGGCGAGCGCGCCCTTGATGTGACGGCGCGTACCCGGCGCGTACATGTGCGTGATTGACGCATCGAAGGCGATGGACAACAACTCAAGATCCTTGGCCGACAGCAAGCCGCTCTGATAGACGCCGACCCCGGCCGAAAAGAACTGGTCAGTCCACACCGGATCAAGTTCGAAGAACGGGTCCCAGGCCGTATTCCACTGGCCGATGGCCCGCATCTTGTCGCAGAAAGGAACCGGCTTGCCCTTGTCGCGTCCTGCCGGTTTGACGCCGGCCGCATTGGCTTCTTCCAGCAAGATCGGCGCGCCGAGGCTGCATGAATGGATCGCGAGCAAGCTGGCGCATTTGAGCACCATGAGAATTTCGTCGCGTGTTGCGCCGACTGAGAGCGCGGCGCGGATATGGCGGCGCGTGGCCTCGGACTGCAGGTTCGTGCAGGCCGCGTTCAGTCCGATGCAGATGAGTTCGATCAGCTTCACAGGCAAGATCCCGTTGACCCACGGGTTTCCCGCCCACTCCGGGTCCCAAGCCTGGAGCCTCTCCTGCCCCTGCGGGAGCGCGCCGGCCGTCATGCTGTTTTTCATTGCTGCTCCTGTGCGTGCCAGTGCTAGTGCCCGGCGAGCGGGTGTCCGTCCGATCCGCCCGCCTGTGCCTCGCGGATTTTTCCATCGGTCGCCGGGTAGCCTATGAAGCCCTTCTCCCCTCCCGCGCGATTCGGCGGCAGACCGAGGCTTTGCAGCGTCTCCTCGACCGAGTTGTAGGTGACGCCGATCTTGAGGATCTTGCGCGCCTCGTCGGCGGTCGCGATCGGGCGCCCGAGCTCCCTGGCCATGCGGACATGCTTCTCAATCATCTGGACCGAGGTCAGGCGCTTGCCTGGGGTCGTGTCCCAGAGGTTGTCCTCGATACCGGCGCGGGTGTGTTGGCCGAGCGCGATCATCATTGCCGCAAGTGGGTGGGACAACCGGAAAACAGACTGATAGGTGAATACAGAGCCGTGCGGCGTGCGCCGAACCAGCTCCATCCAGTCGAACGGATTTGCACCGCAGGCGCCCCCGCCGCCCATGCTGAAGAAGCCGTTCATCGGTCCCATATAGAGGCCCCTGCGAATGAGCCGCTCCACGATCTCGAGATTGTGAATGTGGGCGGTTCTGTCGCGATAGTGCCGCGGAGCCCAGCGAGGTCAGGCCGCCGTCTGCTGCTCAATGGGCCAGCGAATAGAACTGGCTCGCCGCAGACGTGGTTCGTCCTTCGGGGCGATCAAGCTGGCCTTTGCGGATCATGTGGAGGGTTTCGATGCCGGCCAGTAGGATGCGCGCGCAGCGAAAGGACTTGAATCCGAGCATGGGTCGCACGATGCGTTTGATCGCTCGGTGATCCTGCTCCACGATGTTGTTGAGATACTTGATCTGACGCAGTTCGATGGCTGCTGCGGAGTCTTCATTGATGCCCTGGATGGCAGCCGTGTTGGCGCCGCTCTTGTCGATGGTGATCTTTGCAGGCACACCGTGCAATCCGATGGCTTGCTCCAGAAAACGCCGAGCAGCAGCGCAGTCTCGGCGGGCACGAAGCAGAAAATCGATGGTGTCACCGTCGTGGTCAACCGCCCGGTACAAGTATTTCCACTGACCAGCGACCTTGATATAGGTCTCGTCCATCCGCCAACTCGTGCCCACGGGGCGTTTGCGCCGTCGGAACACGGCAGTCAGCACCGGCAAGATCTTGATCGACCAGCGGTGCACGGTGGCGTGATCGACGGACACGCCACGCTCCTGCATCATCTCTTCAATGTGCCGCAGGCTCAGCGGATAGGCCGCATACCAACGCACGCAGGTCAGCATTATTTCCAGCGGATAGTGCGCCCGCTTGATCACCTTGCGCAGTGCCTCGATCATCGCCTTCATCCAGTCGTCAGTCTCCCCCCAGCTTAGCGGCGTCGGCTTGCCGCGACAGAACCCCTCGTCGCGCCTGGCCGTGAGCAGGAAGTCCACTGTCTGGCCGAGCCGATCGACGCCCGGTACAAATACTTCCACTGACCCCCGACCTGGACATAGGTCTCGTCGACCCGCCAAGAGCGCCCCACCGGGTGCTTTCGCCGACGAAAAACATTGGCCAGTACGTGCAACATCTTCAGTGCCCAGCGGTGAACCGTGGCGTGGTCGACCAGGACGCCGCGCTCGGCCATCATCTCCTCCAAGTGCCGCAGGCTCAGCGGGTAGGCCGCGTACCAGCGCGCGCACACCAGCATGATCTCCAGCGGGAAATGCAACCGCCTGATGACCCCTCGAAGCGTTGAGTTCGCGAGTTAGACGTGCAGCGGTACCATTCCTGAATTGTGGCCGACCGGCTTATCGCGACAGAACACTTGCCCTTCGTGTAGAGGTCGGTGCATCCCCAGACATAGGGCGAATTGTTGCCTCGGGTCCGATAGCCCATATATCAACGTCGGCCTTCCACGCCTTCGCCAGTCTTATCGCGCCAGAGCCGTATCAGCGACCAACTTCTTCTCCTCCTTCCGTTTGGGGATTCTCGTATTCGGCCGCCGCAGGAAACTTGACGCGAGGCGTGGTTCCGTGGGCGGATGAGCTGCAGGCCTACGCTGAGTGATCGCCATCGCGTTCGCACCAAGAAGAATGAAGCCTGGAGTTAAAGGACTATGAAAAAGTCTGATCCTCAAGCTAGCTGGCAAGGTCGTTGCGAGCTCATGATCCATTGCCGCAGGCTCGCCATGGTGCTCATGCCTTTTGCGCTGCAAGCATGCGCTCAAGTGGTCTACATCGATGGGGCAAATCACCGGAGTGTTATCGGCCACGTTGTTGGCTTAGTCTGGCTGACCATGGAGCCTGGCGCCACTGCAGAGTACGCGGGGGAGTCACTTCGGACGCGCTCATTCGGCCTTTCGTTCACCAACTCGGAAGCGGGAAGTGCGCTCGCGCTGGGATACAACGATGCGACCCTCGCTTTTGTCCGTGACAACCGGATGGTGTCGGCCAGTGCGCTTCAGCTCGGACACGTCCCGATCGAACGTGCTCAACCTTGAGGGGAACCTCCATGGCAACCGTCCTCTTGCGTATACGCGTGCTTTTCTTGGGCGCCGTCTGCCTCGGGGGACTGGCCGGCTGCAGCGTCACAAAGGACAACGCGGTCTTCGTCACAAAGACGTCGTTCACCCTGCTTGACCTCGATGCCACACCGGGTGGTGTGAGCGTCGCGTATGACCGAACCGAGGGATATGCAGGGCCCCGCTTCGCCAATGGCAGCGTATTTCCGGTGGTGAGCTATATCGCGATTTCCGGCAAAGGCCTTGAGCGCGATGTCAATCAGGTCTACGCCACCGGATCAGCCGCGCGTATCGTGACGACCCAACCAAAGGATTTGGCTGCGCCAGATGGCAAAACATTGCAGTCCTCGACAACTCCGGAGAGGGACCGCAGGCGCCAGCCAGCTCTCGTGAAAGTCAGTGATCCGGCTGCTAGCGTCTCAACGCCGGCGGCGTCGACGAGAGTCAACGAGGAAGAGTCCCCTGCTCCAAAGAGCGACGACGGCAAGGTCATGTTCTTTGCGACAGGAACGACGATTGGACTGAAATTGGGATTTGCGGATGGGACCAATGTCCCAACCTCATTCGCCCTGGGCTACAAGCGCAAAGAACTTTCCATCATTCCGGTAGACGCTGTTCGACAACCTTCGGTCCTTGCGACTTTCAACAACTCGGCCGGTGTCCAGGCGCCTGACGCAACCAAGGCGACGGACGCGACGCAGACGACGGCCGCCGTTCTAAGACCCAATGCCCTGTTCGGCGTGAAGCAATTCTTCGCTACAGGCGATGCGGCCGACAACCTCGCCGGCCGAGGTGACATCCAGGAAAACTTCAGAGACGCTGCCAGGGCTGGCATGGGGCCTCTCGAGACCTACTACAGCGAAGCGGCGACACAGCGAGCCATGATGCTGGATGCCATGGATTGCCTGCTGAAGGTGGACGACAAGAAGCTCGATCGAGTCTGGGCCAACGGCGACGCATTGGCTGTGTTCCCTGTCTCAGGCGCGGCCGGGCGCATTCGCAAGCTGCCAGTCGCCCAGCAACGAGAACACTACCTGACGGAAATCAAGCCGCTTCGGGGCGCCGGTGGACCAACACAGACCCAGCAGCTCCATCTTCACCAGCAATTCGTTTGTGGGTTGTCCAACAGCTAAGGAGAAGAGAATGGCATCTCAGATAGCATGTGCTGAGTGTGCGAACGAGACCAGCAATCTTGCGGCGATCGGATGCACGAACATCGTCTGCAATCCCATCGGTGGCGGGATGTGCTCTATCACCTTCGACCCGCCACCCGCCGGAGCGTTGCAGGCCTTGGCCAAAAACCGTGCCGGGGCGCCGGCACCTGCAACGGGGCCGGTCGCTGCCGCGGCTTTGATTGCCTCGGATCCGCAGGCGCTCCATCCCTTTCCCGGAAGACTGATCAAGGAAGGCGAGCCGGACACTGCTGTCGTCAGTGAGCTTCAGGGAGGCCTCGCGAAGGTCGGCAGCGGCCCATTCCGCGCGCCAGGCGTCTTCGATGAGGCCATGACCTCAACGGTCAAGCTCTTTCAGGCGCAGCACGTGGATTCAGATGGCGCACCTCTGGCGATCGATGGAGAGGTCGGGAGCCTCTCCTGGAGCGCCATCTTCCCTCAGGCCCAGATACCTCGGGTGTTTCCGGCGACTGAACCTTCGACGCTCATGCTGCACGCCCTGGGCGTGGCCGGCACGCAGGTAGGGCAGATGGAGGTTCCGCCGGGATCCAATCGCGGACCGATGGTGGACAAATACTTGTCTTCGGTCGGGATACCTCCGAACCAGGGCACGGCGGACCAGCGCTTCTGGTGCATGGCGTTCATTTACTGGACATTCCAAACCGCAGCCGTCTCGATGGGGGTGCACAACCCCCTGCCAAGAACGGCCGGTTGCGCAACACATTGGGAGAAGGCCGCGACCATTCCCGGTGCGGTACGGATCACGAGGGCGGATGCCTTCGACAACGTCAGCCTTATCAAGCCCGGTCTGGTCGCGATACTGGACTTTGGAGGTGGTGCAGGTCACACCTACATCGTCGAACGCTTGCTGGGCAGCGGACGCATTGCGAGCTTCGAGGGCAATTCGAACAACGATGGGTCGCGAAATGGCGTTGGTGTCTTCAGGCTCGAGAGACGCAAGTTGTCGGACCCGTTTCTGGTCGGGTTTGTCGACTACTCCAATGCTTAGAGAGTTGTACCGCGATTGTCGCCGTACGTGTCCGCAGCATCATTCAGGAGAAATCTCATGGACCTTCCGCTGAACCGTGACCAGGCGCACGTGATGGCCGGTTGGATCAAGACAAACTTCGGCACGAGAATCACACAGGAATTGACTGACACGCCCTTCAACCTAGATATTGCCTGCGCGATCGCGTGCCAGGAGACAGGGATTTATCTCGTTCGTTTCATCAAGACTTTGAGCGTTGATGATGCGCTGGGGCGCTGCGTTTTCGATGCAAGTGGTGACTATCCGGGAACTACGCGAAGCGCGTTTCCCAGAAATACCGGGATTTTTCGCGAAGCCTACGGGGGTGCATTCACGGACATGCTGATCGACGAGGCGAACAAGATGCGAAAGGAGAGAGGATTCTCCCCAGCAACGTGGGTCTACAAAGGCTACGGAATCTTCCAATACGACCTTCAGTATGTGAAGAAGGACCAAGCCTTTTTTGAGAACCGCAAATGGTATGACTTCGGTGAATGTCTTTCGAGGCTCAAGTCTGAGCTCATGAGGAAGTTCGCCGCCAAGCAGGATGTGATGCTGTCCATCCAGGCGTACAACGGGTCCGGCCCGCGATCAGAGGCCTATCTCGAGAACGTCAAGCATTTCATCACTTTTTGCAGCGAGGTCTAGAGTCGTGAAGTAGAACTGCGCTCTTCAGGGCCGCTCGGCGTCCTTGTCGGACTTGGGGCCTTGGGCGCTTAAAGCGCCCTCGGTGAAGTCCGTCCACGACTGATCGTGCTTTCCAGCGTCCTTGGGAGGCTCTTCAGAGTCTCCCGGGGTCGCCCTTTTCTTCTCGCCTTGATCCGATGTGTCCGTAGTGCCGCCGCCGTTCTTACGGGTGTCTTGCTTGTCCTGCGAGGCCTCCTCGGGGCTCTTTTCATGAGGCTTGACGGTCGACCGGATCACCATGATCCGGTTGAGCACGTCGAACCAGAATGGCGCACCCAGCATGACGGCCAGCGCAGTGATCAACCAGCCGATCACCATCCTGAAGATGGAAGCATCGCTGTTCCAATGACACTTCTGATCCTTCTGGTCTGCGATCGTCTGCGGTGCATTGCACAGTTGGGTTGGGACCATTACAGGAAGATTGACCCAAGGGACAACTGTGTCAGCGGATTGCTTCCAGCCGACGGGCAGATCGACGTTCTCGATCTGACCGTGAAGCTTGTGTATCTCCTCAACCGGGTCCGCGCTCTGACCCTCAGACTTCGGCGCCCTCGCAACGGAAGCTTCCTTGACAACCACGTCTCTGAACGTCTTATCGGAAGTCAAGCGGTGAAGCACGTTCATCGAGTCCACGTTGAGGCCGATGGCGGCGCACAGACCGATCAGAAATAACACTGTCTGCGTGCGCCGCTTGTACCAACCTGAAGTCCTATCCATCGTGGCGTCGAACCATCGCTCGATGCTTTTGCGAACCTTCTCCAGATCCCCTGCTCCGTAGTCGATCGCAGAGAGCATGATGCGACGTAGGTGCGCCGATTGGAGCTTGGACGCACGATCCCGCAGCATCTCGATCGAAAGCGCAGTGCTGCCGCCGACGCCCGTATCAGAGATCGGTCCCTTCCCTACCAAGTCGATGAACGCCGCGGAAAAGCTGGAAGCCGGAATGTACGAAGGCAGGTTTCTGCGACTTGACAGTCGCATGTGATACGGATTGCCTGGTGCCCACAAGCTCCGTCTCAGGGCGTTCCGATCGTAGTTGCCGGCGAATAGCGAGAAGATTTCTGGATGACTGAAGAGGTGCGCCGTGATCTTGCCCGTGGGATCGGCGAGCATGGTGCGCAAACCCCGCTCCAGATCCATTGCGCGCCATTTCAGGACCCCTTCGATCCATTCCTTGATGGCGGTACATATCAGTGCCATGAGCAGGAACAGGAACACCATTCCGACGGCGATCTCGAGAGTCTCGGAATTCAGCATTCGTTGCTCCTGTGAAGGTTACTCACTGGGGCCTGCTCGGCGCAATCGAAGTCTCAACTGGACTAAGGTTCCTGAAAGACGAAGTCGACGATCACTGCTCCCGTGGCATCGAGGTAGTTCATGAGATTTGTAGGCGCGTATCTTCCGGTAACAGGGGCCGAGGGATCGAGAACCACGGAACCAGCGGCTCTACGTGCTTCGATCGAAGCGTGAACCATCAGGCCGGCTCTCATGCCGGTCCCGCCCTCTCGAACGACTTTAGGAAGGCTTGACCAAGGGCTATGCAGCACGGGTTGGTGGGCCGTCCCTAGCGCGTCCGGAGAAGACTCGTTTGGTCTCGGATCCAGAAGGAGAACACCTCTGCTCACGAGGCGATTCGTCATCCATTCCAGCGAGCCGTCGGATAGACCGCTCTCCGCATACCCTCCCCCGACATCCGAATGGGCTCCAGGGAAAAGGACCTGCACGATTCTGCTCGGTTTGTCAGGGTCAGGGTCGAAGAAACACGGTGGGAAGTTGGCGCGCTGCTCGTCGAGCGACGTCGCCTGAAAGGCCTGTTCCACTTGGGCGCTGAGCTTGGTATTGACAAAACGAAGCGGTTCAATATCGGTGCCGTCGCTATCGAACTTAGGAATACCCAATGAGCCCACGGTATCCCACACAGCGACCGTATTGATCGTGACATCGGTGATCAACTCGTCGTTCGATACAACGGTGCTCGTGAAGAAACCTGGCAGTAGCGTGACTAGCTCTTCAAACTTTCCGAGGCGCCCTGGATCGTCTTCTTGAAGGCGCTCTCGACGATACGAATACCAAACCGAGGCACCCAACTTGTACGCTGACTCCTTGTCCGATTGAAGATCGACTTTGCTTGCGTCCAGAAGGCCTTTTGTCGTGATAAGGCCCGCCAGCGCACGCACTGTGTAGGATCCGCGACTGAATCCGATCAGGTAAATCTGATCCCCATGCTCATAATTTCTCGACACGAATGTGTATCCGCGAACGATGCGCGAAATCAGACCCGTCCCGATGGTTCCTCCTACAAGCTTGACCAACCAGTTGCTCGAATCTCCGACGCCGTGAAGGTACTTCGCCATCTGCGCCACGTTGCCGTTTCGCGAGAAACCCTTCTCCTGCTCGTCGGCCAAGCGGACTGTTTCGATGGAGGGGACGCCGCTCAAGTTCTGATACAGCTTGAGGACATTCGTGGGATGCGTGATGTCGGCTGGGTCCTCGCTGTTGCCGTTCCAGGTCCCGTCGGCGCAAAAGACGATGTTCTTTGGCATGGTCGCCTTTCTGATTGTTGTTGACGTACAAGCGCGCTTGGAGAGGCAGCACCAAGCCCATCCATTGAATCGGATTCTCACCAAATGCGTCCTCGGTGTCATCACACGGTGCGCGCCGGGTTATCGCACGCTCCAGCCCCACTTTGCCGTTGGCGACACGGCTCGCGCATCATCCGGAAGGATGATGGAGGCAATGAGCAACCTCTGCCGAAAGTGCCATTTCGCCCGGAAGTCAGGTGCTAGTCACCTCGCCTGCTGCATTGGACAACTTGCCGCCGCATACCGGTATGTCTCCGTTTCGCCTCCCTCATCCGGACCGTCCGCCTCTAGTTGGAACGATGCGGGGCGGAGCGTCGCAAGCCGTCCCTCGGCGGACGCTTGGCCGCGCCGTTCGAGGCCTTCGTCACGGGAATCCCTTTGACCCGGCCGACGCAGCGGATGCCCCATCTCGTAGACCATCGCGCGTCATTAGCAACTTCAATCGACTAGGGCGTGTTAACACAAACGAAGGCCGTCGGCGATCAGCGCGAAGCTGATGAAGCCGACGAACATCACGTCGAGTTTCTCGAAGCGGGAGAAGATGCGGCGATAGCCCTTCAGGCGCCGGAACAGCCGCTCCACCTCATTACGGCGCTTGTACATCTCACGGTCGTACTCCCAAGGCTCGATTCGCGTCTTTAGGGGCGGCACAATGGGGATGAAGCCCAGATCGAGCGCGAGTTGCCGCGTCTCGTTGCCTTCGTAGGCGCGGTCCATGAGCAGGTGCAGTGGCCGGTCCGGCGCACCCAGGCGGCTGAGCAACGCACGTCCTGCGGGCGCATCGTGCGCCTGGCCGGGCGACAGCGAGAACGTTACGGCCGTTTGAGCATCCGCGGCAACCATATGAATCTTGGTGGTCCAGCCGCCTCTGGATTTGCCGATGGACTGGGGGCCATTTTTTTTAACGCCCCGTGCCATCGGGATGCACCTTCACGATGGTGCTGTCCAGCGATACCGCCTCGATCCGGATGCGCACCACCTGGGCCTTTTGAAGTTCCTCGAACACACGGTCCAACACGCCGCTCTTGGACCAGCGGTTCATGCGCGTATAGATGGTGTGCCGGTTGCCGAAGCGCTTGGGCAGGCCGCGCCACTTGCAGCCGTGCTCGGCAACATACAGGATGGCGTTCAACACACTCAGATTCGAGAGGCTGACATTGCCGCGTTGCAGCGGCAAGCAGTGCTCGATCTGGGCAAACTGGGCTTGAGTGGTCTCGCATCATCCATGCTTGGCTCAACTAGTGTTAGCACGCCCTAGCCGAGAAACTCTACGCGACTCGCCCCGAGCCGGGCTAGCCGCGTCCGGCTGGTGCAGGCTTCCACCGGGCATTTGACCTCCGCCGTGGCGCCGATCGCACCCTTGAACCTCAGGTATGCGCCGCAGCCCCGGCATTGCGCCGTCCATGCGGCGAAGGAGGTCGGAGCCCGCCCAGGCAGCACCGTGACCGTGATCTCTGCACTCGGGTCCGAAGGCGGCGCCTCGGCGTCGAACGGCATACGCGTTGTCTTCTTTGGAGGCGATGGCGAGGCCGGAGTCGGTGGCGGCGCCGACGCGCCGCTTGCGTCCACTCGCACCCGCTCCACCAGGTCCCTCATGGCGCGCAGATGCGCGCGCACGAACCGCCGGCGGTGCGTCAGCCGATAAGGCTCGAAAAGGTGCTTGGCAACGTCAAGGGCAGCCGGCGTGGACGGGACGGCCGCGCCGGCGACGACTTGGTAGAAGCCCAGTTGGCTGGTCAGCGTTCTTTGCGCCTCGTTGATCTCGGCCAGAACTGCCCGTTCTGTCTTCTTGGTGACCGAGAAAATCGCTATCCCCGGCTCGTGCCAGAAGTTCTGCATGACGTAGATCCACCCGCCATGCTCCCCCAGCCGCTCAGGAACGACGCACACCGGCAAGGTGGGTGTCGGGCGGTGCGGTGCGTGGATCCACACCTGGGAGGTGCGGAACGCCTTCACCGCGGTGCCACCATCCTGCGGCGAAAGCGCGACCGCGTCTGCCGCCTGGCGCAAGACCAGCGCATCTGCGAAGAAGTACTCGCGAGCGGCGGCGATGCGGCGCTCTTGCAGCGCCTCAAAAAGTTGCCGCTCCTGACCTAGGGCGTCGCGAACGGCCACGGCATGCACCAGGTGGATTTCCCCAAGATCTCCGGCTTCGGCGAGTTGCCGGTTCAGAGAGTTGATGCGTTCCCGCGGCTCCCGGGCGGTCTGTCCGAGTTTGTAGACGCCCGGCCGGTGGGAGTTGTTTCTCGCCACATAGAGAAAGCCGGTGCGACCGGCGTTGCGCTCGTAGTCTGGCTCTGCTTCGAAGAATGGACGGCCCGGCACCGGAGCTCTTGCAGGCGCCGGTCCGGGTGTCGGTGCGGGCGGGTCGAGAACAATGGGCGCAGTCAGAGTCGAATCTCGCACGACCGCGGGTGGCCGCGGCTGGAACGTCGGGCCATTGAACGGGCGCGGTCCATCCACGGTCACGGGCGGCACAGCTGGCGGCCGCGCCTGGAAGGTCGGGCCGTTGAAAGGCCGCGGACCGTTCGCCGAGGCGGCAGGTTGGGCTGCGGTTGGATTGGGGGGATGGGTCGAAGGCGGCATCGTGATCGACCACCACGGCGCCGAAGTCCCTTCGGTCATGGGCGTGGGCGATGCCTCAGCCCGATGACCCGGATCGCTGGCCGGGACTGAAGGCGCGTCCTCCTTGTCGGCCCTTCTGTTCGACCGAAGGTTGATCAAGGTGACTACAAGCAGCGCAATCACGGCGAGCAGCACCATGATCACGACCCAGTCCTCTGCCTTGAGCTCCATCATCCTTGCGTACGACGCTGCATGAGGGCGCGAATTTGCGAAGAGAGCAATGTAGAGCATCGCCGTCGCGCCGGCGACAGGCGTCGTCCTAAGCCTTGCTCAACGAGGACGGCGCGATCAACGGCGAGACCAGGCTCGCGGTGGGCGACGCCGTGAGGGCTTGGGACTCGAACGAGCCGGGCGATCACGAGAACCACGTCTACTGGGCAACGCGCAACTTCAAGTCTCACCCGCGGCATCAGCACCTCTTTGAGACGTTCGTGAAAGAAGTCTTGGCCGAAGAGCCTGCGGCAAAGGCCAAGCCGATGGTGCGCCCTAGGTACCGCAGTCGTATCGACAGCGGGCCTGCCGTCTAGCGCATCGCAAAATGCGCCCAGTAATCGTTCGCGATCGTTGGAATGTCGTCAGGCAACACCTTTGGCCAATTGGTCATCGCGGCGTTGTCGCGCTCATATGACACGCGAAACACTCGCTCGACGCTTTCGTTGCCACGCTTATCGGTGAGCTTGCTTGTGACGGCCGATGACCTCGACGTTCGTCGCCTCAGGGTACTTGGCCAACATTGGGGGAACCAACTTGATCACGTCCTGGTTGAACATGAAGCGAACATTCGTCGTGTTCCAGCTCTCGGGCACGGTGAAGGTGACCACAATGCTCTTCCCGACGACTTCGAGTTCACCAGCTGCGTCGTTGCGACCAAGAATGGCGTCCACTTGAGCACCGGGGCCGCGGTTCGTGTTCGCCAATGCAGGCGCGGGACGGCCGATGGTTGAGGCGGCATCAAAGAGGCAATAAGCGCCGGCGATGACGAACATCAGCGCGGCGCCCGAGGCCATGGAGCGCCATCCTCGGTGCGAAAGAAAAGCCACGGAGGATCCGGTCGAGGGTCTGCGAGACCAGAACCAACCGAAGGCGGTCAGTGCAGCACCAATCACCAGCAGCCAGTACTCCGACTGGCTCAGTGAGATGAACGTAAGAAGTACGTTCAGACAAATAAAGATGAATGCGCTCAGAGCGCCAACGAGACCGACGATCGGGACGGTCGATTGGAAGGAGCGATTGGGAGTCTGAGCGGTGCCCGAAATCATCGTGTGGATTGGCCTATGAAGGTGCCGATTGGTTGAGTGGGTTTGAAGCGTATCTTCAGGCTGTGCATCAAGCAAAAGCGGCAGCATCGGCCCCATCGGCTCACCGACGTTTTGAAGTTGGCCTCGCGCAACGTGAGGTCACGAAAGCCGCGCCAGATCGTGTGACATTCCGCACAGGTGACCTTCTGCCCGCGCGTGGCCTCAACGGTTCCGAATTGGCCAATGGAGGCGTCGTGTCCATCCATGCCGCAGAGCGTCGGGTGTCGGTGGGGCCAACGGGGATCAACGTGTCCCGCACCGAAGTGTTTTGGAACCTGGGCCGATAGGTCGTAGCGTCGGCGCGCGACGTCGCTGCACAGCGCTGCTCGTGTCGATATGATGGAAGTGCTGATCGCCCTCCTCGCTCGGCAGTGTCAGCAACAGCAGCAGCGTTTTACATAATTGTTCTTGAGTAAAGATCCCCTGTAGGAGCGATTTAGTAATGTCGCGTTCTGGCCGATTTCAGATGTCGCAAAGTCGCCCAACCCAGGTTCTGGGCTTGGGGTCCGGCCATGGCGACATCAACGGCGACGATCACGATGACGATGCGCGAAGCAGATCGGCTCAAGACGATCCAAGCCGTGGTGGACCGGATGCTGCGAGTTGGCCAGGCCGCGCAGCGGCTGGGAATCAGCCGACGACAGGTTGAGCGGATTGTCCAACGG
>NZ_JBFUBW010000041.1:0-57393 GCF_056405555.1 Variovorax sp. P1_G12
ACTTCCAATGGCCTCGGCCTCGGGTGCCGGAACGCCGGTCGTCGCTCGCCGCCGCTTCCAGTTGCCCACCGTTGCCACCGGCACCCCCAGCCGGCGTGCCGCCTCGTGGCTGCCGACCGATTCCGCCAGTCTGGTCGCCTCGACCCTGAATTCATCCGTGTACTGCCGTTTCGGCAGCTTGCTATCTCGCATTTCGATTCTCCATACAGCTCAAGTTTCCAACTTCTTGGTGTACGTGAAATCGGGGCAGGGTCAATCAGCCTCGGAGTCCACTTGAGGCACATCGACATGGCTGTTTCATGAGGATTGGAAGATGGGCCGGCGTGTGACACAAGCCAGCCCCTCACGATCAGATAGCTGGCGGCCAGATCTTGACTGCCAAACCACTGTAGACAGCGTTGAGCGCTATGCTGGATGAGGTCAGGGACACCGACGTCCATACACCGTCCGTCCCGGGGTTACCCGGGCAGGGGCCGCCAACCACCGGCACACTGCCTGCCGACGTCGGCGTGCCAGTGAAGCCCGTCAAGTTGAACCCCGTGATCTGATTCCGCGCCCGAGCGTCAAAGGCAACATCGCCCGACACACCGACGGTCGTGTTGTGCCCGACGTTGTGAGTCCGCTCCCCGCGAGTTCCTTCCCCAGTGGTCCAGGTGCAGACCGCGGTATAGCTCTCCGACGCCACAAATGAGAAGGTCAAGCCCGCTGCCCTGGTCTGCAACTGAGCGTTGTTCCAGCCGAAAGCAAGTTGTACGTCGCCTTTGCCGACAAACCCCGTCCCTGCATCGGGGTTAAAGGTCACTGTTGCGCTCGCGGCGCCGGCAGTGGCTATCAACACCAAGGCCATGCCCATCTTGAGTAACTTCATCTGGTTCTTCTCCAATGGGTCCGTCTTACTGTGGTTGTTGCGCCGGCCCAGACGCATTTCCAACTTTAGTGTTACATCTAGCCACACCCTCCCCTGGGAAATGCTTTCTTTTCAATGAATTAGGGAAAAGTTCACATGTAACTAAAGTTTGCATGCGTGCGGGCGACTCGGCATTGCGGTGCTGGCCTTTGACCATGTGCCCGTGCGCGGCGGTCCAGGCGAAGTGAGAGAGGTGGCTTTCGAGGGCGCGGTCACGCCAGGGCATTTCATCTGCATTGACCGCGGCGGGGTGGTCGTTTTGCCGAAGGCACCTCCGTCGGAACCAAAGGCTGCGGGCTCAGCGCGGATCAGAGTTGGTTCGATTCCTCACGCTTGAGGGCCGAGCGGAAGCAGACGGTCGTGACCGACGGGTTGTGGCCGTTCTAAGCCGTTGGCTGTCCGGGAGAACATCACCGCGGGGCTGACGCTCAGCTGATTTCGGCGACCCTTACGACCTCATCTGTTCGTCTAGGCGGACGCAGGGCGACTTGCCCCGTCCGAACGCGGCGCGCCTGCGCCAGAACGACAAAAGAAGGCCCGTACGAAACGGGCCTTAAGGGGTTGGTCCTTGATGCCTACCCTTGGAGAAACCAAGCCCTCACGGTATTCCGATTGACGTCAATCGCAAGTCGGCTGAAGGTTCACACTGTTGGCACTATTTCACGAATCCGTCTCATTTGGAGGCAGGCTCTTGCCGCCCGAAGTCTGGCGTTCCGCACGACCAACTGCTTGACGGAGAGAGAAACACGCTCGAACCCCAATGGTCCGCCCGCCTTGGCGCAGGAGTACCGTCGGGGTACACCTTGCGACGTCAGTCGTCGCCAAAGGGATCTACTTGAAGGCCGTCAAGGAATCGATAAAGCAGAAGCGCCATATGTCGGTGGCTTTCGCTGTTCGGGTGGACGCCATCTGGAAAGGACCGCGCATCAGACGACGCCCCCTCAAAGCCCGCTAGCGTCGACATGTCCATGACCAGGCTGCTGTACTTCCTGGCGATCGCGAGAATAGCTTGCCTGATGGCAGCCGTCTTCTGATTGATCTCTCCTCCGGCGTATGGGGTGTAAAGGGAGGGCGGGGTCAGAAACAACATCGTGGTGCCTGGTCGGTCAAGCAGAACTGACTCGACCACTCGGTTGTAGGCACCATAGAAAGTCGCCGGGTCTGCGTCGTCGATGTTGCCGATGGGGTATTCCCTGTCGTTGTACCCATGATCGAAGATGATCAGGTCCGGCGTGAGGCCGATCAATTTGGTCTCGAAGGACTGCGAACGATCAAACCCGGCTTCCATCAGTTCTTTGCGCGTCGCAGAAAGACTGCGCTCCCGCAGGCCATCCCACACTATTCCGCTTGATCCCACGGCGTGGTTGATGAACTTCGCCTTGTGCCAACGCACTGCCTGATCCACGAAGCCATCGAGAAATCGCCCGTCGGCACCTGCAGTGATCGAGGTGCCGACTGCGACGATCTCCACGTTGGCCCAACGACCGCTGCCGCTTGCCGAACGCGGCCAGATCTCCATCGAGCCATCCAAGCCGGTTTTCATGAATGGCGACTGCTTGACTGCGGTTTCGAATCTCGCGTACGGCATTCCAACCAACACTGCAATGCCAGCCGACACTGCAGTGCCGTAGACGATTCCAGCGACTGCTGCGACCAGCGGACGGCGTCGGCTGCGCGCGAGATAGGCAGGCAGTGCCACGATGGTGAATAGGAAAACCCCCACCGACCAAGCCCATCTTTCGCGATGCCGATCCTTGGCATCAATCAGGACCCAGGCTGCAATCAGAAAGTTGAGGACGAGGAACCAGATTTTGAACATGCGCTTCCGCGAAATGAGCTTTGGATTGATTGGTAGCGTCCGGGGTAGTTACCCCGTGCCGGCCCGGCCATTGACCGCCCGTGAAACGTGCGCGCGAGCGCAATCGTCCAGGCAGCCGCGGCTTCCTTTCGCTATGAAGGGCACGGCGGGAGGCGGCAGGTCACCCTATGTTTCGCGCCGCGCAGGCTTCACCACTTTGGTAGGGATGCCGGCGATTCTTGACTCGACACACGTTATCCATGCACACCTACAGGATTCGGCCCCCGCCATTGTTCACGATGGTGAGTTGGTGTGCACGCTCTTCGGCTCGAGGACTCCCAACCCGAACAGATTTGTTGTAAACGCGCCGAACGTCAGCTTCTGTTTAGGGTTGTGAGATACCTGCCCACGATTGGCCACTGAGACTTGTCCTCCCGACGGAAGGTTCAAGACCTGGGGAGATGTTCAGAAAAGACCTTGCAACAGCGAGCGTTGTGCTGCCTGTACCGCAGCCGACATCGAGCACCCGCTGCCCGGGCCCGGCCCAGACCGCTTCGACGACTTTGCAACTTCAAGTCGACTTGAGGTCAAGAGGGTGAGGCATCTGGACATCGCCGAGGTGGCGCAGCAATCCGGCGTTCCCGCATCCACGCTGCGGTTCTATGACGAAAAGGGGCTGATCGCCTCTACCGGCCGGCGCGGGCTGCGCCGCTCGACGAGATCGCGCGCATGTTCGCGCCCGAGGGCCAGCCGCGCATCGACCGCCAGATGCTCGCGGCCAAGGCGGAGGAGCTCGACCGGACGATCCGCAAACTGAGCGCCATGCGCGACGGCCTGCGGCACGCCGCTGCCTGCCCGGCGCCGAGCCATATGGAATGCCCCACCTTCCGGCGCATCGTGCGGGCTGCGGGGGCTGGGGGTGTGGGGGTGGGGAGGAAGAGGGTTGCGAAGGCGTCCGGGGAATAGTTCCAGGCGTGTTGTCCAGTGAAGCCGCTTGTCGACGTCATTGGCACAATGGCGAACTCGGCACCCGCCAAGCTTGGCTCCCGCGCCCATGGCAAGGGCTTCAGCCGCAGCAACCTGATTCGCTTCCGCCAGTTCACCTGGCCTATGCCGACCTAGCGACGAAAGGTGCGACGCTGTCGCTCCAATTGACCTGGATCTGCGCACGGTACCTGCGCCACTAGGCAATGAGCACGCGATCGAGTCCGAAATCTGCTGTCATTTTTCGGACAACTTGATGCCTTTTCTCTCCCCCGCGAGAGTGCAGCCCCCGACGTTTGTTCCAGCGCGGGGCCCACGTAGGTGGCCCGGACATGATCCTCGTGGCGCAAGCCCAGCGCTTCCTGCATCTGCTGGCGCGCCGTGTCGCCGGTCATGGCACGCAGCAGCCGAGCAACTTCCCCGGGAACTTCCCCTGCAACTTCCCCGGTGACTTCCGTGGCCACGCGTGTAGGCCAGCTTGCCGCCCAGGCAGAAGCCGAGCTCGACAGCGGGCTGCTGGCGCCAGAACAGCTCGGGCACGAGCACCACGTAGCCTTCTTCGGCGTAGAAGTCGGCCACTTCGTCCAATAGCTTGTTGGACATCTGCCCTGGGACCGCAATTTGGTGGCCGCGCGCTGTCCTTCGAGCGAGAGCGTGATGCCCTGGCGTTCGTCCACCGAGACCACGCGGCCGAAGAATTGTTGCTGCTCAATCAGGGTTTCGTCTGAATCGAAGTACGCCAGACCGATGAGCCGGTCGAATCCTTGACCGGCTTGCTATTCGGCGGTGGGTCGGGCAACCGACGCGGTTGTGGGCGCGTATTCAGGCCAGTAGAGCTTGACTTCCTGATCCGACAAATAGCGGCACTTCTCTTTCGCGGATTCCAGAAAGAGCCGTTGTGCAGTGCCGAGTTGGGGCGACCGGCTGTTGTAGCAATGCTCCGCATCGCACATGATTCCATTCATAACCCCTCCCGCCGCAGTTTGCATCGTCGGACAAAAATAGACGCTGCCATCGTTGAATTCGAAAGCGAGCGCATGCTGGTGGACGAGAGCGACGAAGCCAAGGAATGCAGCGGCCAAGAGCCTTCTTGGGCCGGCAGAATGATGGCGAGAAAAATTCATGGCTTGTTCCTTCCTGTGGGTTGGTTCGGTCTTCGATGAAGCTGGCCGAAGTTACTGCGCGGTCGTTCGCCAATCGTTCGCAAGCCCGAGCATGTGGGGCAGACCCCATCACATCGGCGCGTCGACATTGAAGAGCCAGGTGTCGACGAGTGCCGTGCCATTGGGGTCCACATGCAGCGCCCGGCCCTTTCCAGTCCGCTGATTGAGCGTGTAGACCCACAGCACCGATCGGCTCTTCGCCGTCGCGAACACCGATTCGCCCTCCAACGCAGCCAGCTCGAGCTGGCCGGAGAGACCCGAGCAGTTCACGCCTGCACCGGAGGCGAATCCGCAGTCGGGCCGCTCGCGGCCGCCGAGCAGCGCCTCCGCCGTCGCGGGCTGCTCGGCCGACCATCGAGCCACTTGCTCGAGCCGAACTCGCAGGCACACCTGGTCGGCGCCATTCATGAGCCCGGCGAGCCCGTGACGCGGAAATTCGTATTGGCGCACCAGCACGATGCCCTTCCTGGTCGATGGGTTGACCATCAGCACGAGCCAGGCCGCGTTCGCGCGGTAGCGCGTCAGGCCCGCATGCAGCCGTAGCCGGGACTGGGCGATGTACTGATCCTCCGCGCCGGATTGGATGGCGCCTCTGGCCACTTCCTGCCCGGCGAAGGTCCCGGCGTCGAGCGACACCTCGACCATCCGTTCGAGCTCCTTGCGGACGCGCGACGCGCCTGCGCTGCGCGTGGCGATCCCCTTGAAGGCGCTGTCGTCGTTGGCGATCTCGTTCGCATACAGAAAGCGGGCATAGCCAGCTTCCGAGCTTTGCTTGACGACCTGCTTGAGCGAGTGGCACTCGCCATCGGCGCGGGCTGGGCCGACGGCCATCAGGCCGGCCAGCAACAGGGCGGCCCCCAGCCGGTTCATGCCTCATTCTCCATACGGCATGAGGTCCGGCTCGTTCCGGGGGAGGGCCGCGAGCGCCTTCTGGACCTCCGAGAAGACGTCACCGATGTAGGCACCGGGCTCCCCTTGCGCAAGCTGGTGGCCCACCGCTTTGGCCGGCAGCACCACCGATGGGCTGCCAAGCTCGTGACACCCGGATGCGACGAACGCAATGCAGACACACATCGCTGCGTGAGTTCCGCGGATTGACTTCATGACGTTTCTCCCAGGGCGGCCGCGCAGCTTTTGACCGAAGAACATGCCGATCGCGACCGGACTCGATTGTCTTGATGCGCATGCCTTGACGGTACCGAGCCACCGTTCGCCAATCGTTCGCACGTTTGGCCCCCCCGATATATAGTCACGGCCGACCTTGAACCCGCCCGAACCACCCCCCGATCACGGCCTCCAACTCGGGTTGCTGGGCGGATTCAGGTGCGTCTTGGACGGACGTCCTGTTGCCGGGATTTCGTACGACAAGATGCGTGCGCTGCTCGCCTACCTGGCGATGGAGCAGCAGCAGGACCATAAGCGGGAGGTTCTGGCCGAGATGTTCTGGGGCGGCAACGACCCCGTCACGGCGCGCGGCAATCTGCGCCGGACCTTGTCGGACTTGCGCCGCGTGCTGGAGTTGCCCACAGGCAAACACTTGTTCTCGGCCAGCAAGAGCGCCATCCGATTTGTTCCGGAGGCCTACGTCGACGCGCTTGCGTTCAGCGGACGGGCGCAGCTTTCGCCGGACGAGCGCGTCGTCGACCTCTATCGCGGTGAATTCATGGCCGGCTTCTACTTGCCGGACTGCCCTGATTTCGAAGACTGGCTGCTCGTCCAGCGTGAAGCCCTGCACCGCCGGGTGCTCGCCATGCTGGAGCAGTTGGCAAACTTCCACGAGGCCGGCGCAGACCATGGCAAGGCCCTGCAATTCGCCTTGCGCCATGCGGACCTCGAGCCATGGGACGAGGCCGCACACCGCAGGGTGATGCGCCTGTACGCCTTGAACGGCCAGAACGGCGCAGCCCTGGCGCAGTTCGACGCCTGCTGCCGCCTGCTGAAGAAGGAGCTGGGCGCCAGCCCCGGCGAAGAGACGCGGCAACTGGCCGAGCGCATCCGCAATGCCGAAGTCGTGCGCGACGCGCCAGGGATCCCGACCGCGCCGTCGCCTGTCGTCCCGCAGGCGAACGCGGAGCGACGACAGGTCACCGTGCTGTTCTGCGAGCTGGCGCCCTCCGGCATCGACGACCCCGATGACGCGATGGAACTCCTGCTCGCACCCCGGGACCACTGTGTCGAGATCATCCGGCAGCTTTCAGGGCATCTGGTGCCGATGCACGGCGGCGGATTGCTGGCCTATTTCGGCTACCCGCAATCCCGTGAGGACAGTGCCGTGCGGGCCGTGCGAGCCGCCTTGGCCGTCACGCGGGAAGCCGCTCGCGGCATCGAGATCCGCTCGGGCGTGCATACCGGGCTGATCACTACAGGCAGCGACCCCTCCCTGCCGGACATCGTCGGCAAGACCTCCGGGGTCGCGATCCAGCTGCGCCGTTGCGTCGGGTACAACGAGACAGCGATCAGCCAGGAGACGCACAGCATCGTGGCCGGCTATTTCGATTGCACGAGCGTGGGCGCCCGATCCCTGCCGGACGCGTCGCGGCCCGTGACTGTGTTCAGGGTCGACAAGGAAAGTGGCGCCCGCACACGGCTGGATGCCGCCACGCAGCTGACGCCGCTGGTCGGACGGCAGGCCGAACTCGCTCAGCTCGCGGGATGGTGGGACGAGGCCACGCAGGGCGCGAGCCACGCGGTGCTGCTGCAGGGCGAGCCGGCCACCGGCAAGTCCCGCCTGGTGCATGCCTTCAAGCAGCGGCTGGCGGGCCAGCCGCACGCCGTGCGCGAGCTGCGCTGCTTCCCGGAATACAGCCGGTCGCCGTTTCATCCGCTGCTGGTGCTGCTCGAGGCCAACCTGGGTTTTGCCCCCGGCGACACGCCGGAGCTGAAGTCCGCCAAGCTGGCGCGCCACGTCGCAAGGAACTACCCCGCATTGGCTCGGGAAGCCGTCCCCTTGCTGGCCTCGCTGTACTCGCTGCCGCAACCCGCCGACTACCCGGCGACGGGTCTCTCGCTGCAAAAGCAGAAAGAACTCACGATCAAGCTCCTGCGCACGATGTTGAAGGGGCCGACGGCTCGGCTGCCGATCTTGCTCATCGCGGAAGACCTGCATTGGGCGGACCCTTCCACGCAGGATTTCCTGACGGCACTCTTCGAGCAAAAGGGAGTGCGGGCCCTGCTCGCGATCTTCACCGCACGGCCCGGATTCGTTGCGCCCCATGCGGCCTCCGTGCTGTCGCTCCCGCCCCTCGCCGAGCACGAGATGGAGCAACTGATCAGCTCGGTCAGCGGCAAGCTTCCGGCAGCGACTGTGCGCCGCATCGTGAAACGCGCCGATGGCGTGCCACTCTTTGCGGAGGAGCTGGCGAAGACGGCCACCAGCGTCGATTGGGCCAGCATCCCGGGCACCTTGCACGATCTGCTGGCGACCCGCATGGACCAATTGGGCGACGCGAGGTACACCGCGCAGATTGCCGCCACGATCGGGCGCGAGTTCGGTGTCGATCTGCTGGGCAAGGCCTCCCCGTGGGGTCCGGATGTGCTGGCGAGATCCCTGCGTCAGTTGAAGGATGCCGGCCTGATCGTGCAGGTCGACGAAGCGACCTGCCAGTTCAGGCACGCGTTGATCCAGGAAGCGGCCTATCAATCGCAGACCCGGGCCGATCGGCAGGCGACGCATCGGCGGATCGCGCAGGTGCTGCAAGACAGTTTCCCCGACAGCGTCGCGGCCCGGCCGGAACTCCTGGCGCAGCACCTGTCCTCCGCCGGAGAAATCCGGCAATCCATCGACTACTGGATCAAGGCAGGGCGACGAGCGATCTCCGGCTCGGCCAACCAGGAAGCGATCGCACATTTCAATCGCGGGCTGCGATTGCTGATGACGCTGCCCGCGTCACCGGAAAGGGATCAGACCGAATTCTCGATCCTGGTCGGCCTCTGCCCTGCGCTGCACGCGACGCGTGGCTACGGGTCCGAGGATGCCACCCGGGTCACCGCGCGAGTGTCTGCCTTGCGCGAGCTGGTGGCGGACAGTCCGGAACTGTTTCTGGCGGAATGGACGCGCTTGAGAAACACCGTGGCGACCGTCGGTCCCCGCGGCGTGCCGCAAGCCGCCTTGCGGTTGCTGGACCTGGCGCGCGATGACCCGATCGGAAAGCAGGCGGCGCACTATGTGGCCGCCGTTGCCTCTTTCTGGCTGGGTGAGTTCGAAGCCTCGAGCACGCACGCCGCGAAGGCCATTGCACTTCATTGTCCGGACCAGCACCACCTCATGCTGGAACTGTTCGGCGAGGACCTGTCCGTCTCGTTTGCCGGGCATTTGTCGTGGGCGCTCTTGTTCCTCGGTTTCGCGGATCAGGCGCTCGAGGTGTGCGAGCGGATGCTCGAGCGGGCACGCGCGATGGAACATCCGAAGACCCTGGCGATGGCGCTGCTCTTCGCGACCATGCTGCATCGCTGGTTGAACAAGCACGCGGAGACCCTGAGCTTGTCTGCCGAGACCATCGCCCTCACGCGGCAACATGGCATGTCGCACTGGATGGCGACGGGCGAAGCGTTGCACGGCAGGGCCCAGATCCTGCTTGAAGGCCGGCAGGACCTCTCCGAACTCCAATCGCTCGTGGCCCGCTTGAGCGCGGCGGCGCCTTCGTACTCGGCGCAGCGTTTGTCCGACTTGGCCCAGGTCCATATGCACCTGGCGCAGTACGACGATGCGCTCGGCTTGCTTGCGCAGGCGCAGGCCAATGAGCAAAGCACGGGGAGTTGCCAGTTCGCGGCCGAACGTCATCGCCTCGAGGGCATGTGCCTGCTGGCGCTTTCGCCGCCCGATACGACGGCCGCCGAAGCGTCTTTCAGCCAGGCGCTCGCCATCAGCCGTCGGCAAGGGACGAAAACGCTGGAACTGCGGGCGGCCATGAGCCTGGCGAAGTTGTGGCGGCAGCAGGGCAAGCAAGCGCAGGCGCGGCGCATGCTCGCGAAAGTTCACGACTGGTTCACCGAGGGCTTCGACACCCCGGATCTTGTGGAAGCGGCGAAGCTGTTGCGTGCCCCGATCTAGGGTTTGGGGCACTGCCTGCCCATCAAGGTGTTCGACGGCAGCGTCTTTCAGTTCCCTACGACAGTCTGGACTTATCAATCAGGCAATCCCGCCTTGCGGAGGCCCTCGATCAGCCGCGCGCGCTGCGCGAGGAAGACAGGGTCGGTCGAGGGACTGAGGAACACGACATAGGCAATCGAGTCGTTTGGCAGTAGTTCGCGATGCTTGGCCATGTGGGCGGCAGCCTCGGCGTCATGTCCGCGCAGCGCATCGATGGCGGCGAGCATCGCATAGGGTTGCCCGCTATTCGGATATTCGGCAACCCACCTCATTGCCCACCTGTAGGCTTCGTCGTCCCTGCCTTGCACGAAATTCGCGGTCGCCGACAGCGAATAGACGGCATACAAGAGGCGCGCGTCCGCCGGACTGAGCCCGCGGGCCTTGTCGATTTCCTGCTGGGCTTCGGCAAAGCGGCCCTCCCAGATCAGCTGGCGCGCAACGAAGAGGTGGGCGAAGGCGTAGTTCGGACTGATCTCCAATGCCTTTTTGTACATCGCCATCGCCTCGGCCGGCTGTCCACTCAGGCCGAGCAGGCTACCCCAGGGCAGGAGGTTTTCTGGCACATCAGGACGCAGTTCCATCGCCCTCTTGAGCGCCTTCTTGCCAGGTTCGACCAGGCTCTGCGGGGCGCGGCTGAAGCAGCTGACGATCTCGATCTGGTAGCTGGAACCCACCCCTTGCAGGGCGACCACCGAATCGGGATCGACTTTCAGCGCCGCCTCGAAGCGGCTGCGAGCCCGCAACACGTCGTCGCGCGTCGCGAAGCGATTCAGGTCGCGCCAACCCAAACTGGTCAGATCGGCGGCATCGACCACGTGACCGGGCCGACTGGCACGCACCTTGTCGATTTCGAAAAACTGCATGCGAAAGGCACTGGCAACCCGCTGGTCCAGGTTGGAATGTTGGGCATCGGCAGCCGTCGGGAAGGTAGAACGGTTCAATCGGATCACCTCGCCGGTCTCGACCGAGGTCAAGGTCGAATCGATGAGGATGGCGCCGCCGTCGCGCGTCACGCGACCGCCAATGACGTAGCGCACGCCCAGTTCGCGCCCGATGTGCGCAATGTCGGGCGCTGCCGCGTTGTAGCGCGCGGTCGACGCCGGGCCGATCACACGCGTTCCATGTCGCAGCGAGATCTGCGCGCTGATATCGTCAGCCAGGGCATTCCCGAGCACGGAAGTGCCGCCAGGCGCGTCGGCATCGGCCAGCGGCAACACCGCAACGGCATGACGCGCAGTCAGCTCGTCGTCGATGCGGAACGGCGTGGGCTGGCGGATCTTCCAGACGGCACCAGCGACGCCCAAAAGCAACGCGCACATGAACGGTACCAGCCACCAGCGCCGGTCCGGAATCCGACGTGTGCGTTTCGGTCCATCCATCGCCGGCTCGGCTTGTGGCAATTCCTGAGGTCGGGTGGCCAGTCTTTCGACCGTCGTGTCGAGCATGTAGCCGCGGCGCGGCAGCGTCTTGATCAACACGCCCCGATCTCCCAACGCCGCACGCAGCTCGCCCACGCATTGAACCAACGAGTCGTCGCCGACAACCACCGACCCCCACAGGGCCCTGATCAATTCTTCCTTTCCGAGCAGCCGGCCCGGATGGTCGAGCAGATGGCGCAGCAAGGCGCGCGGCTTGGGTCGCATCGAGATAGGGACGCCATCCTTGCGCAGTTCGTCGCGCCGCGAATCGAACTCGAAGCCGGCAAAGGCCGCGATGCCGTCGCCGACGGCGTCTGGCGCACCCATCGGGAGCCCGTCGCCGATTCGGTGATTGATCGTCGATCGTTCGTCGTTCATTCGGCCACCCCTCGGGCGCCGCGTGCCCGCCAGCACTAGCGTCGGCATACCGGCCACCAAGCCGCATTTTGATCTTTACATACCAAGATGGGGGGGTTTCGTGTGCATTCAAAACAAGCCCCGCCCCGGTGCTGCCAAGCGCCTTGCAGGGCGCACCACCAAGGCGCGTGCCGGCACGGCCGCGACGATCGGCCGATGCCTGATCCGCACGCTCTTGTGCGTGGTGGCGGTCCCTTCCATCTCCGACGACCCCGCGCATGCGCCGCCTTCGGTCCGCGATTTGCCCGGGCGGTCGCTTGCTCTTCGTATTCCTGCGCTGCTCACCGATCCTCCCATCGACTTCGATCTCCCGTCCCGGAATCTTGTCTTTTCAAGGAGTCGAAGCTGCCCGGCGGACTTGTCTGGCTCGAAGGCAGGTGGGTTCAAGGGGTCGCCGACGTCGCGTTCTTCCGCGTCACCGACCATCCTGCAGGAAGCTAGACTGTGCAACTTCAAGTCGACTTGAGGTCAAGAGGGTGAGACATCTGGACATCGCCGAGGTGGCGCAGCAATCCGGCGTTCCGGCATCGACGCTGCGGTTCTATGACGAAAAGGGGCTGATCGCCTCTACCGGCAGGCGCGGGCTGCGCCGCCTGTTCGATCCCGGTGTGGTGGAACGGCTGGCGGCCAAAGCGGACGAACTCGACCGGACGATCCGCAAGCTGAGCGCCATGCGCGACGGCCTGCGGCACGCCGCTGCCTGCCCCGCGCCTAGCCACATGGAATGCCCCACATTCCGGCGCATCGTGCGGGCTGCGGGGGCTGGGGGTGTGGGGGTGGGGAGGAAGAGGGTTCCGAAGGCGCCGGGGGACTAGTTCGCGTCCGCGTGGCGCGACTGTTGTAGGCTGCCATGCCATGACCGAACGCCCCGCCTCCCTCATCCGCCCGCCGGCCGGCTACGCCGATTGGCTGGCCGAGCTCAAGACCCGCATCCACAGCGCCCAGCAGCGCGCGGCGCTGGCCGTCAATCGCGAGCTGGTGTGGCTGTATTGGCAGATCGGCCGCGACATCCTGGAGCGGCAGGCGCGCGAGGGCTGGGGCGCCAAGGTGATCGAGCGGCTGGCGCACGATCTGCGCACGGCCTTTCCGGACATAAAGGGCTTTTCGCGCGCCAACCTGATGTACATGCGGGCTTTTGCCGAGGCTTGGCCGGACAGCGCAGATGTCCAACAGCTTGTTGGACATTTGCCCTGGGGCCACAACCTGGTGCTGCTCAGTCAGCTGAAAGACCGTGAGCAGCGCATCGGCTACGCGCAGCGCGCCATCGAACACGGCTGGTCGCGCAGCATGCTGAACATCCACATCGAAACCCGCCTGCTGGAGCGCGAAGGGCAGGCGGTCACGAACTTCGAGCTTCGCCTGCCGGCACCCGGCGCAGACCTCGCCCATCAGACGCTCAAAGACCCCTACCTGTTCGATTTCTTGGCGTAAATCGGGAAGCCGACGAGCGCGCGATCGAGTCTGCCCTTGTGCAGCACATCTCGCGCTTCCTGCTGGAGCTGGGTGCCGGCTTTGCCTTCGTCGGCAAGCAGGTGCCGCTGGAAGTGGGCGGTGACGATTTCTTCATCGACCTTCTGTTCTATCACCTCAAGCTACGCTGCTACGTGGTGATCGAGCTGAAGGCCGGGCCGTTCAAGCCGGAGCATGTGGGGCAGTTGGGTTTCTATCTCAGCGCCGTGGACACACAGATGAAAACGCCCGCCGATGCGCCCACCATCGGCCTGCTGTTGTGCAAAAGCAAGAACAAGGTGGTGGCGGAATATGCGCTGCGCGACAGCGCCAAGCCGATGGGCATTGCCGAATACCAGTTGATCGAAGCGTTGCCGGCTGAACTGCAGACCAGCCTGCCCAGCATCGAGCAGATCGAGCGTGAGCTGGCAGGCCTGCCGGCGCCCGGGACCGACGCGGAGGCCGACAGCCAATGACTTCGCTCCGCCTGCTCGCACGCGAATCGCTCACGTTCGAATTGAAGAGCGGCCGTGGCGCTTCGGCCGGCCGGAGCCCGACTACCGGCGCACCGCCCCGGTGACTTCGCGTCCACCTGCGCCTTGAGCAGCTCCTTGACCCGCTGGCCAGCCGCGGTGAGACGGTAGCGCAGCTTGCTGCTGCGCGGTGCCTCCGGAAGCGTCCTTTCCAGCACGCCGCTGGCCAGCGCCGGCAACAGATAGGCCTTTCGGAAATGCTCGGCATTCGCCAGCCTCAGCAGGCGCTGAAGTTCCTGGCGTGACAGCTCACGATTCATGGCCGCGACGACCCGGCGTACTTCCGTGGTGACTTCCATGGTGACTTCCCTGGCCGCGCGCCTGCGTGCACCGGCAGCCGGATGACGAAAGCCGTGCGATCGTCGTCGGTCTCGAACAGCGGGGGCGGCGTGCCAGTACCGCCACGTTCAATCAGCCGGCCGCCGTGCTGCTCGATGCACAAGGCAACCTTGTCGTTGCCGACCACTTGGGGGGTCTCGCCGCAAGATCGGTCAGTAACGATGCGGGGGCCCCACCAAGGCGGCGAGATGGCTGCCGATGGCGTAAGGGGCAGCGCCGGAGCCTACTGAGCCCAATCCACGTGCGATTGCGGCACAGACCCCACCAGGGCGGCTGCTAGCCGCTGCGCCTGCCCTCATGACTGCACATGGCTGACCGTCGCCGGGCCGGCGGTCAGTTCACAGGCGGAGTGTTCCCCAAATGCGGGGCGGAAAAATGAACGGTTGCTTCGTCGGGTCGAGGTGGGTGTCGTCGAGGCAGCCAACGAATGTGCCAGGAGTAAACAGGCCTCGCACTGTCAGCGTGAACTGCGCCACGCCTGCACCGCAGCCGGAGCCGAGGATTTCCTGATCGAGAGCGGGCGGCCACGTCACGTAGCCCCCCTCGACCCGTCCGAAATTCACGTGGTTGTCTCGGTCGATCCGGTACCAGCGCCCGCCGACGACCGTGACCCCGCTGCCTCCGATCCCGGCAACGCCGACGCGGTCAATCTTCGCGGTCCAGCTACCGCCGTTGCCGCTCGTGGTCCAGCGATCACATGCGGCAGGGTTCGGGCCACCGTCCAGATAGGGAAGGTTGTCGATCCCGGCGAAGGTCACGCCTTGGGTCACACCGAACACGTCGCTGCCGGCCGACACCTCGTAGCCCGAAAGGCAGGTGTCGAGGGCGAACGCGAAATTTCCGCCGCTGAAAGCGAGGACACCAGCCACGACGGCACTGCGGCAAACGCCTGTACTTTTACCGATGGCGCGCTTGGTCGTTTCCTTGACCGTTTGCATGCCCTCTTCGGTGGAACTCATTAAACCAACGTAGGTGACCATGTCATCTCCTTCGGGTTCGGCATGAGCGGCCGAGGCCATTTGCCTCGAACCGACGCGGCCGCCTGACGTCGGTCAAGCTCACTGACAGTGAAGTGACATTCGACCCATTCGGCAAGGCGGGTTCCGTGATGGAAGTGGACCTAGCGCGGCGGGAAGGAACTTCACTGCGAGATGCGGCCGATATGCTACGCGCTTCCGACGCAATGGCAAGATGATCGGCCTCCCGCCGATCTAGCGGCGTTTTGGTGCGCCGCTGACCGCTTATATCCTTACCGGAGATCACGCTCTCTGAAGGTGATGACCGTAGCCAACGCAATTGAACAGGGCCGCGAAGCCATGGCGCGTCGGGCGTGGGCGCGCGCCTACCGCGCGTTCGTGAGGGCTGATCGGACGTGTCCCCTCGACCCGCAGGATTTGGCGCATCTGGCCGTCGCGGCCTACATGCTGGGCCGCAACGACGATCACCTGGAGTGCATGAAGCGGGCAACCTTCTCCTGCCCACACTGCGGCCCAGCACATGCAGCAGGAAGCGCCGCATGAATTCATCGGCATCGAGCGTCATCGTCTTCGAGCGTGTGCGGCCCTTGGCCCGGCAGTCCTTCCAACGGAAGGTGACGCGGCGATCGTCAAGAGAGATCAGCCGGCTGTTGGAGATTGCGACCCTGTGCGTGTAGTGCGAGAGATAGGCCAGCACCGCCTCGGGGCCGGCGAAGGGTCGCTTGGCGTAGACCACCCATTCGCACTTGCGCAGCGGTGCGAGCCACTCGGCGAACGCCTTCGCGTTGACCAGTGCGGCGTACTCGCCGAAGAATTGCAGCCGACCGGCTCGGTGTGCGTCCTGGAGTTCTTCAAGGAAGCGCCGCCGGAACAGGCGCGACAGCACACGCACCGGCAAGAAGAACCCCGGCCGACAGGCGATCCAGCGTTCGCCGTCGGGCGCTACTCCGCCGCCCGGAACAATCCCATGCACATGCGGGTGATGCGTCAGCGCCGATCCCCACGTGTGCAGGACCAGGGTAGCGCCGATGCTTGCGCCAAGATGCTTCGAGTCAGCCGCGATGGTCGCCAAGGTCTCGGCGGCCATGTCGAACAGCAAGGAATAGATCGTGGCCTTGTTGTCGCGATACCAAGTGAAACCAGGAGATCCAAGACGTGCCGCCCACCCGGCGCACTGGGCGGATTTGATGGGGGGTGCTGGCGACCTTCTCCGCGGTCATTCAACGCTCGCATTGATGAGCGATCGCCGCATCACAAGCTTCTCATGCGCGCCGGCAGGCAACTAGCCGATACCTCCGGCGAGACGAGCCGATTCCGGCAAGGACTTAAGCCGAAGCATCGCCAGCACGCCGAGAGCTGGACCTGGGGCCAGAAACGCAAACACCCACCGCCATCCAAAGGCATCTGCGATCAATGGGATCAGCCAGATCGTCACGATCGTGAGGATGAACCCAACGGCAAGCTGCAGTGTCAACGCTGTTCCTACATAAGATTGATCGGCAAGCTCGGTGACCATCGCCGAAAACTGCGCAGAGTCGGCCACGACGGTAAAGCCCCACACCAAGCCGACGATGAGCAGCAGCCACGGGGATGAGCCGAACAGCAACCCGATCAGAATGCAGCAGCTCCCGGATACAGCCATCATCAGCGCGGTCGTTCTGGTCCTGCCCCAGCGATCTCCCAGGATACCGCCTACCCAACAGCCCAATGCCCCAACGGCAATGACCGCGAATGTCGCGAAGGCGGCAGCCGAGCCCACAGTCTTCCCTCGAGCTACCAGCGCCTCGGAGAAGAACGGCATGAACCACGCATACATGGCAAACAGCTCCCACATGTGGCCAAAGTAACCGAAGGAAGCCAGCCGGACGCCGCGGTTGGCAAATACGCGCCACACCTGCTTGGGATCGAATGTCGCCGTCGGGAAAGGAGAGGGACCTTCCTTCACTGCGAACTCTGCAATCAAACCACCAATCAGCGTCAAAGCGGAGGTCATGTAGATCACAAAGCGCCAATCCAGCCCACCGAGCCCATTGATAAGATGAGGCGTCGCTTGTCCCAAGACAATCGCACCAACGAGGATGCCGAGCGCGACTCCGCGGCCTCTCCGGAACCATGTGGCCATCAGCTTGAGGGCTGGGGGATACACGCCCGCCAGGAAGAAACCTGTTGCGAAGCGAAGCGCGATTCCGATGTCGCCTGCGCCAGCGAGCTCCAAGAGCCCGTTCGCGGTGGCAGCACCGATCGATCCGCCAAGGACTACATGCTTCGGCGGGACGATGTCGGAGAGATTCAGGAAGCTCGAGACCAGCGCGCCGCATACGAAGCCGAGTTGAACGGCGATGGTCAGCCATGCGGCGGCGTTGGCGGAAAGCGCCCACTCTTGCCGCAGTTGGGGGATCACCGCGGAGGCCGAGAACCACGTTGTCATCGACAAAACCAGAGTCAGTGCGAGCAGCGCCAACATTTGCCAGCGACCGGCACCCTCCTCCTCTGGCCCGTTCGAATTCATCGTCGTGCTCTAACCCGATTGTGTGGATCAGTGGGACTCTTGGGCAGCACCCAGGGCGTTCTTGATGTTATGCATGGCGGTTCCTCGCTATTTGTTGACCGCCGGAGGGCATTCTTACGGGAGCCGTTCCCTTCGAGCGAGAGCCTATCGCAAGCACCGTAGCACCGAAAGTAGCCAAATGGGACATGCTCCACCCGTAGCGCCTGCTGTGCCGGCAGTGCGGATTCATCGGCAGCATCTTCGCTTCGACGCCGGTTGCCTATGTTTGCGAGGGCGCGGACAGAAGGAGCATGCTTGATTTTCCAGTCGGCAGGCTGCGCCTCTGTGCGCAGCCATCCGGTGCGTCGACTCCCGGTGGACAGCAAATTTGCCTGTGTGGCTTCATCATCACCGGACCATGCGATTCCAGGTCAAGTTTTGTCGTGAACGGGGATCACTTCAACGGGGTGATTCACACGTGGTTGCCGCGCGACTGAGCCAGTGACAGACACAGCGCCGGCCGGGGCGCTCCAGGCGCGCAGCGTTTCAGCTGATTTCTTTCCCCGGAGGTTGGCTACAGCTCGACCGGACGATCCACTTGGGATGGCTCTATTGCTTGGACCAACCCGAGGCCGCGACGATCGGCTCCCATAGTTTTGTCTCGGCGGCAATGCGTTCGCTCAACTGAGCCGGGGTCGAAGCCTTGGGCTCGAACACAAGGCCGGCCATGCGCTGCTGCACCTTGGGAGCGGCAAGCGCCTTGCCGAGCACTTGGTTGAGGTGTTCGACTGCAGCTTTGGGGGTGCCGGCCGGCGCGAACATGCCAACCCAGAAGTCGACCTGCATCGGATAGCCCAGTTCAGCGGCCGTGGGCACATCAGGGAGGATGGATGAGCGCCGCTGTCCGACCATCGCGATGACTTTGAGCTTGCCGGCGCGATCGAACTCCAGGAAGTCGCCGAGCGCCGTGATGCCTGCAGTCAGGTGTCCGCCCGCGAGGTCCTGCACCATCGGCACCGAGCCGCGAAATGGCACTGTGGCCAGCGGCACACCCTGACGCTTGGCGAGCGCATCTATCTGGAACTGCGGCTTGCTGCCGGCGGCCGAGACGCCGATGTTTCCCGCCTTGGGATCGGCCTTCGCCGCGGCCAGAAGGCCCGGCAGGTCCTTGATGCCGCTGGCCTGGCTTACCGCCAGAGCACCTGCGTAGTTGGCGACCAGCCCGATCGGCGCGAAGTCGTTTGCGACATTGAAGCCTGGATGGGCGAGCGTCAGCGGGATGATCACCGCCGTGTGGTCGGGCGCGATCATCAGCGTGCGGCCATCGGGCGCAGCACGCTTGAGCGCCTGGGCTGCGAGTTGGCCGCCGGCGCCGGTCTGGTTCTCCACCGTCACCGGCACGCCCAGTTCTTCGCGCATCTGCTCCGCCACCTGGCGCGCCACGACGTCGATGGTGCCGCCGGCCGGAAAGCCCACCAGGATGCGGATCGGCCCGGTGGGAAACGGGTCTGCCGCCCAGGCAGGAGAAGTGGCGGCAGCGATGGCGAGAGCGGTGAGGCCGAGGATCTGACGTCGAATGAGGTTGAAGACTTTCATCGAATACTCCTGATGGGGAATGGAAGGGCGGGTGCCTGAGCGGGTGGCAAACTTCGCAAGAGCTAGGCCGCCAGCAAACATTCGCGCGAGACGCTGCGCGCGTCGATTTCGATCTCGAGTTCCTTGATGGGTGGACGCACCCAGTGCCAGCCCAGTCCGCCGGCCAGAGCGCCGCGCTCGGCGAGTTCACACTGCATGGCGTGGTGCAGGTCGTGAACGGTGTAGAGGCGTGTGTCGGCCACGTCGGCCCAGTCGACGCCCATCAGCGCGAAGCGCGACTCGAGGTCGCCGATGGCGAAGCGCAGCTTGTCGATCAGCGCCTCCGCCGAGGTCTCGCCGAGGCGAACAATGTTGTCGCGGTAGCCGGGGCGGTCCGGGCACTCGGCGGCTCCGGAGGTCACGAAGTCCCGTGTCCTGGCTGACGCCGGTGCACGCAGCGTGTAGCTGAATGCATGGAAGCTGGGCTCGCGCGGAGCATCGACGGCTGGCACCAGATTGCATCGCGCCACGGGATTGATGTCGTCCTTGAAGAGCCCCCACTCGGCCAGCGGTCCGACGTAGGCACGGTTGAAGGCGATGAATCTCGGCTCGTCCATCGGTGCAGGCGAGCGCAGCTCGCAGGCGCACAGCGCCGTCAGCGGGCGCCCCAGAGAGGTCAGGTGGGACCGGATGCGGGCGAAGCCCTCGGCCAGCGCCACCGGCCGCCGAAACCGCGCGCGCTCGATGAGGTGCCCGTCATCAGCGATCACCGCCGCCGAATACTGGAAGCCGCCGGCGAGGTAGTGGTAGTTGCCGGCCGGAAACGCGATGGTCTGGATCATGAGTTTCAACACTTATTAACTACGTATTCGTAGTATTAAATGGCTGGACCCCCACAGTGCATATAGGGATAACCCTAGCGCGATTCAGCCGGCGGGCTATCCGCCGAATCCCAGCATCTTGCGCAACAGCGCTATGAGCTGGTTTCGCTCGGACGCGCTGAGCCGACTCGCAAGGGCATCGCGGTATTCGATCGCCTTGGCCGTGGAGTTCAGCAGCGCCTGCTGGCCTTCGTCTGTGAGGGAGAGGCAGAAGCTGCGCGCATCGACGCTCGATCGCTCGCGGTGAAGCAAGCCCTTTGACACGGTTCGCTGCACCAGATCGCTGCAGGTGTTCAGGTCCAATCCGATGTCCTGTGCCACTTCACTCTGCGATGCGCCGGGGCGCTGGTCGACTGCGACCAGCAACGCAAGTTGGCGTGAAGTCAGTGCGGTGCCGTAAATCTGCGGAAACAGAGCGTCCGCTTCGAAATGTGCCCGGCGCAGGAGATGGGGCAAATGATTCAGCAGCTTGAAGTTTGAATTCGCCATTGCGGAGTGCCGTCAGGTTGAAAGCTTGCCGCGTGCCTACGTGCAGCAAATGATGTCAAGGAAGGAACCCTTCCGCGGCGTGGGCGATTGTGCTTGAAGCGCACCACGGCCGATGACCGATCGCCCCGCCCCCCTCACTCGGCCGCCGGCCGGCTACGCCGATTGGCTGGCCGCGCCACACTTGACGGCGGCGCGAGGTTTCATCGAGTTGCGGCACCAGGTCCGTGGCCGTTGCAAGAGGGCACGACAACAGTTGCGAGTCAACCGGTGCCGGGCGAGGTCCGCGAGCGCACAATGCGCAGCTTGCAACCCGCGGTGATCGCCGTGCCAAGGAGCGCGTCCATGAGCAATGACAGCCGATCCGTTCTTGTTACGGGCGCGAGCGGCGGTATCGGACGCGCCGTCTGCGCCCGGCTGGCGCAATCGGGGCGTGCGCTGGTGCTTGCGGCTCGCGATGAAGGCAGGCTGCTTGCGCTTTGCGATGAGCTGAGGTCGGTTCGCCCAGGCCGCTACGAAGCCATCCCAGTGGAGATGGGTGACGACGTCGCCGTCGCCGCCTTCGGTGAGCGGCTCGTCGACCAGGGTATCGTGCTCGATGGCGTTGTATTGATGCCGCCGCAGATGACTCCGACGAACGATTGCCTGCCGCCCAACGACACCTGGCGCACGCTGTTCCAGCGCAGCTTCATCGGCCCCTTGGGGCTTCTGAAGGCGGTTATCCCTGCGATGAAACCCGAGCCGGCCCAGGGCCAGCGCGTCAAGGTAGTGATCATCTCGGCCGTCACGTCGGTGCAAGCTCTCGGGAACTATGCGACGAGCAACGTTCTGCGCTGTGCCTGGCTGGCCGAGGCCAAGACGCTCGCGTTCGCCTTGGGCGAGCGTGGCATCCACATCAACACCTTGTCACTCGGCGGCACGCTGACGCCCGACTACACAGCCTCGGTGCAACGGCGCGCCGATCGGGCGGGCGTCAGCCTCGCTGAGCGCCTGGCCGACGAGACCTCGAACATTCCGCTGGCCAAATACGGCAGGCCGGAAGAAGTTGCCGTGGTCGTTGAGCAACTGCTCGGTGCATTCTCGGATCACATGACCGGCGCGAACTTGCTGCACGACGGCGGATTCACCCGCGCGTACTGAGGGGAAGCCGAGGACAGGGTCGCCGCAATCCCCGTGGCGGTCGGACGCGGGGCATGAGATAGTGAATCGTTCTGCACTCTCTTGACCCAGCATGCGCTTGCAGCGGAAAACCGTCATCGTCATCGGCCTTGCCGTGTTGACGGTGCTGGTGGTCGTGTGGTGGCAGTGGCCCGTGCGCGTGGAAGTTGCACTGCCCACGCGCGGCCCCGCCATCGAGGCGGTGTATGCCACCGGCACCGTCGAGCCGACCGTGATGGTGCCAGTGGCGCCGCGCGTCGGCGGTCGGCTGGTGGCGATCGACGCTCAAGAAGGCGAGAAGGTCAAACGCGGGCAGATGCTGGCGCGCATCGAGTCGATTGACCTCGATCAGACCGTCGAGGAGATGCGCGCGCGCGAACAGCTGGCGCGGGCCCAGTTCGAGCGCACACGAGTTCTGGTGGCGAAGAGCTTCGTCGCCCCGGCCGAGCTCGACCGCACGCGTAGCGAGCTGCATGCCGCGCAAGCAGCGGCCAGGCGGGCCGAGGCGCAGCGCGACTACAACCAGCTCGTGGCCCCGGCCGACGGCGTGATACTGCGCCGCGATGGCGAAGCCGGCCAGTTCGTGCCTGCCGGCCAAGCGGTGTTCACGCTGGCCTGCTGTGCGCCGTTGCGCGTGACGGCCGAGGTCGACGAAGAAGACATCGCACGCGTCGAAGTGGGCCAGAAGGTCTCGATGCGCAGCGATGCCTTGCCCAACCGCCTGTTCGAAGGCGAGGTGGGCGAGATCACGCCCAAGGGCGACCCGGTCTCGCGCAGTTACCGCGTGCGCATCCGGCTGGCCGACGCACCGGCGGTCGATGCCGGCCCGATGCGCAGCGGCATGACGATGGACGCCAACCTGATCGTGTCGCGGCGTGAAGGCGCACTGCTGGTGCCCAATCGCACGCTGAAGTCGGATGTGGTGTGGGTGTTGGCACAAGGCCGACTGCAGCGGCGCACCGTGGTCAAGGGCGTCGTCGGTGGCGAGCGAACCGAGATCGCGTCCGGGCTCGCGGATGGCGAGATGGTCGTGCTGTCGCCGCCCGATGCGCTGCGCGACGGGCAGCGCGCGCGCGGCGTGCCGGCTCCGGCGGCTCCGGCGGCATCGCGCAGGAATTGATGTGATGACGATCGCCCTCGACGTCGCGCTGGCGCACCTGACGAGCCGCAAGCGGCAAACGCTGGTCTCGCTCACCGGCGTGGTGCTCGGCGTCGCATTCTTTCTCGCCGTGTCGGGGCTGATGCGCGGCTCGGAGACCGACTTCCTCAAGCGTCTGGTCGACAACAGTCCGCACATCACCGTCTACGACGATGTGCGCCAGGGACGCGTGCAACCGGCCGCGCTGAGTTGGCCGGATGGCGCGGTCAGCGTGCGCAACGTGCGACCGCTGCGCGAAACGCGTGGCATCCGCGGCTGGCAGCAACGCCTCGCCATGATCGAGACGCTGCCGGGTGTGAGGGCCACGCCGGTACTTGCCGACGCGGCCGTGCTGACCTTCGCCGGACGCCAGCAGGGGGTCACCTTGTCCGGGGTGGTGCCCGAAAAGATGAAGCATGTGACGACCATCGAGGAGAAGATGCTCGAGGGTTCGCTCGACGCGCTGTCCGCCGATCCCAACGGCGTCGTCATCGGTCGCGGGCTGGTCGACAAGTTCAGCCTGCACCTGGGCAGCACACTGATCGTGCTGGCCGCCGACGGCACCAGCCGGTCCTTGCGCGTGGTGGGCATCTTTCGCACCGGCAACGCCGCCTATGACGAAGCCCAGGCCTTCGTGCTGCTCAAGCGGGCGCAGTCGCTGCTGGGGCGCGAGAACCGCGTCAACCGAGTGATCATCCAACTCACCGACCCCTACACGGCGCAAAGCGTGGCGCAGACCATCGAAGCCGCCACCGGCTACAAGTCCGTGTCGTGGATCGAGGCTTCAGAAGACCTGCTGAGCCTGCTGCTTGTGCGCAACATCATCATGTACAGCGTGGTTTCGGCGATATTGGTGGTCGCCGCATTTGGCATTTACAACACGATCTCGACCATCGTGATGGAGAAGACACGCGACATTGCCATCATGAAATCGATGGGTTTCCATCCGCGCGACCTGCGCCGCATTTTCCTTCTCGAAGGGCTGATCGTCGGAGTCATCGGCAGCGCCTTGGGCGAGTTGCTTGGCCTGGTGCTGATGTATCTGATGGAGCAGATCGAGATCAGGCCGCCCGGGGTGACCGAGGTCGTGCATCTGCCGATGTTCTGGGGCGCCGAACAGTATGTGCTGGCGGCGGCGTTCGCGATGCTGTCGTGCGTCGCGGCCTCGTATCTGCCCGCGCGGCGCGCCGGGCGCGTGCGTCCGGTGGACATCCTGCGGGGTGCGGCGTGAGTGGTGCTCAATCGCCGTCCGGCCCCGTGATTCGCGTCGAACACGTGACGCGCACGCTCGGCGGCGAAGTGCCTGTCACGCTGGTGAACGACGTCAGCCTGCAGATTGAACGCGGCGAATTCGTCTGCGTGATGGGACCGTCGGGTTCCGGCAAGTCCTCGCTGCTGTACTTGCTGGGGCTGCTCGACGCACCCACCCAGGGGCGCGTCTGGATCGACGGCGAAGACACGAGCGGGTTTGATGAGGACCGGCTCACCGATTTTCGGCTGGTGCGGCTGGGCTATGTATTCCAGTTTCACTTCCTGTTGCCCGAATTCAGCGCGCTCGACAACGTGACGCTGCCTATGCGCAAGCTCGGCCGCGTCTCCATCGAAGCGGCCAGGGCGCGCGCCGGCGAGCTCCTGGACAGGATCGGGCTGGAGGGCCAGCACCACAAGCGGCCAAGCCAATTGTCGGGCGGCCAGTGCCAGCGCGTGGCGATCGCCCGCGCGCTAGCGAACGACCCGCTTGTGGTCCTCGCCGACGAGCCAACCGGCAACCTCGATTCGGCCGCCAGCACCAACGTGCGCGACATCCTGCGCAACCTGACTCACGAGTTCAACAAGACCGTGGTCGCCGTCACACACGACGCCGACTTCGCCTCGGCCGCGGACCGGCGAATCGGTATCGTCGACGGCCGCATCGATATGGCGTGGCGGCCGGGATGACCGCACGACGGTCGGTGTGCGCGCCGGCGGGCCCAGGGCGCGAACAGCCGTTCTGGGGAGCTCTGCGTTCATGCTGAGCGGTGTCTATCGCTGGCTGGACGCTCTTGGCCCGTGAGCGGCTGGCCGTCCCATCTTGCTGCTCGGTGACGGGGGCGCCGCCACGTCCGTGTCATTTCTTCGGACTTCAGCGGCGACGTAGGAACTCCGGCTCACCTGGGCAGACTTGCCATTTCAGGTTCCCGCCTGATGTCGCGCCTGAAAAAACGCCGTCATATGGAGCATCGCGAAAATAGGCACGAGGTAGGCTGGGATGAGCAGGAGCGGCAACAGTGCCATCGGGCTGGTCGTAGGCTCCCCGGCGACTCCGACGGCGAGGCTCGCAGTGAGTGCCCCGGTGCCAACGGCCACGACGAGGTCCAATAGCCCGAGCGCATTCCATACCATGAAGGTCTTGCTGGCGGCGAAGCCGGGCCGGTTGATCAGGGCAGCCAGCATCCAAGGCGCGGTCAATCCGATCGCGATGTCGCCAAGTCCTGCGGGCCAGGCAAAGCTGCCCGGCAAGACGCCAGAGGTGTGTAGCGCCAGGAAGACCAGCCCGGCCAGTCTCCACGCCTGGACCGCCATCATGAAGCGAAGGTCAGCCGTCAGAACAAGTTCTCGGAATGAGCGCGAGATCCGATAGCCGGCGAGAAACACGACGATGGGTGCCGTGACGCCGATCAACAATCGCAAGGGCGGCGAGCCGGGGGGCGTGACGAAGGCACCACTGGCGCCCAGCAGCATGACGAGGATGAACCAGGCGGCCAGCACGATTGCGACGACCCGCCTTGTGCCCGGAAGGGCTGGCGGCCTCGACTGAGTGGGTTGCGACAGGACAGCATTTGACATGGCATCTCCTTTGCATAGTAACTTGCACTTTGCAAGTTACTATCAACGTAGCATACTAACTTGCATTTTGCAAGTTACTCGCGCGGACGACGCCGCGACAGATGGAAGCGAAGATGAACAAGCCGGAAGATGGATTTCGAAGATCGGTCTGCCCCGTTGCCAACACGCTCGATCTGGTGGGGGACAAATGGTCGTTGCTCGTCATTCGGGACATGCTCCACGGCAAGCGCACCTTTGGAGAGCTGTTGGACTCGCCTGAGAAGATTCCGACCAACATCCTCGCCGATCGGTTGAAGCGCCTCGAGGCCGCCGGGATCGTCGAGAGCTCGGCATACCAGGAGCGTCCGGTTCGCTATGCGTACGTGCTCAGTGAGAAGGGCACCGCCATGGGAGACGTTCTGCTCGCGTTGGTGCGATGGGGCAAGAGGCACATACCAGGTACGCAGACCTTGAGTCGCCCCACCCGCGCCAAGACGGAGCGCGCGCGCCAGCGGCATCGTTGAAAATCCGCTGGCGCGAGGCCCCAGCGCTCGCGCCTGGCGCCTGGCGCCGGCTCACTGGGATTGATGAACCGGCCAGCACAGCCGGGCGGCCGGATAGCGGCCGTTCGCCAAGGACTCCATCTGGCCGTGAGCCGTCTCAGCATACCGGCCCACGATCGGCCACCGAGACTTGTCCTCCCGACGGAAAGTTCAAGACCTGGGGAGATGCTCGACGACCCGCTGGAGCGGGGCTTCCATGAACAGCAGGCGCTGCGCGAACGCCGGTCGGTGCGCGCAACTGAGTGCGCACCAAAGCTACCGTTCAGACGAGGTCTTCACTAGCGGACCTCGGCTGTCGCAACGCGGGCCCACCTTTCACGGGCCGTTGAGCGCCTGCGGCCCCCGACCGGCCACGAACGTCTGCCGACGCCGAGCGGCCACCAGGGTCACCGCCGCACAACACACCAGGTTGAGCATCGCAATCAGCGAGAAGAACAGGTCGCAGGCGACGAAGGCCCCATAAGCAACAGCCGTCGCATTGGCCACGACCCAGGATCCCCAGGTTAGCAGGGAGATGTCGCGTGCGCCGTCAGCGCTGCGCCAAACCGCCCTCAATTGCGGTACGTAGGTGAATATCCGCGCCGCGTTGGTCAGGATGTAGAGCCAAGCGATCATTGTGTCTGACACGTGGGGCGCCGGAATGGGAAGCAGGGTCATCTTGCGGCGATCAGCGTCGGTATCGAGTTGTAGACGCCGGCAAGGATCATGACGAAGCTTTCGATCCACTGCGGTGGTCGCAGGCGTGTCGATTCACTGGCGAGCCTCCGCATTGAAGAGCCAGGTGTCGAGAAGCGCCGTTCCCTCCGGGCCTACGCGGAGCGCCCGGCCCTTTCCCGTGCGCGAATTGAGCGTGTAGACCCACAGCACCCTTGTGCCGCGCGCTGTTGCGAAGATCGATTCGCCTTCCGACTCGGCAAGTGCAATTTGGTTGCCGAGACCCGCACAGCCTACGCCCGCACGTGAGGCGAATCCGCAGTCGGGGCGCTCGGGTCCGTTCAGAAGCGACGCCACCGAAGGTTGTTCGGTCGGCCAGAATGTGACCTCCTCGAGCCGTTCGCGCACGCAGGCCTGCTCCGCGCCATTCATGACCCCATCGAGCCCGTTGTGGGGAAACTCGTATTTGCGCACCAGCAGCACACCACTTCGGGTCGTCGGATTGACCAGCAGCACGATCCACGACGCACCGGCGTGCTCGCGCAGCAGACTGGCGCGCAATCGTTGGCGGAGCTGCGCGACGAATCGCTCTCGTTCGCCGGACTGGATGGCGCCGCTGTCCATCGCCCGCTCGGCCACTGTCCCGGCATCCAAGGACATCGCGGCCATCGCCTCGAGCTCGACGCGCACGCGCGAATTCAACGCGCTGCGAGTCGAGACCCCATCGGAGGCGCTGGCATCGCTGGCGATCTCGTTCGCATAGAACAAGCCGGTATAGCCGGCTTGCGTCGTGCCTCTGATGGCTTGCTTGAGCGAACGGCATTCGCCATCTGCATGCGCCGTGCCAAAAGCCAACATGCCAGCCACCAAAAACAGAACAATATGCAGCCACCTGGTTGCGACGCATGTCATCGAGACGGCGTAACGTCGATGTTGTACAGCCTTCCAGGACGTGAACGCAAAAACCGCTGCTCCCATGCAAGGTTTCATCGCCGACGCCAGACCTGGCCAAGCCAACCCGATCAAGGGGCCGGCGAACAACAACGCCGGACCGCGGCGGTCTGCAAAACCGAGTAGGGACTTCATCGTGGGCTCTCCTCCTTCAACGGTCTGCGGTGGCTGCCCGTGGAAGGCATGGTCGCGGCGCCTGCGCTGCCCGGCGCACCAACGTTCAATACTGACCGGCGGGCCCTGGCGTCGTTGTGAGATGACTCAAGCAGGCGGCCGCCGGCCAGCCGCGCCTGCGGCAGGCCTTCGCCCCAGTCTGGTACGCGTTAGATCAGGCTCGGGCGCGCACGGCAGGCCGAGTTGGCGCTTCGAAGGCACTGGTCAGCCGGCTGCTGACCGACCTGACCAAGGGCGGCTACGTCGAAGTCTCCGGCGAGCGCATCGCGCTGTCGGAAAGTTGCCACTCCGCTGGTAACTGCGCTACTTTTCGTAGCGCACGACGCCGTCCCAACGGCCACTTATGGCGGCTGGACTTGGGTTGTACGATCGCCAGCGCAGTCATCAAACCCTTAACCGTGGTGCCGGCTGTCTCCAGTCTTCAGGCGTCCGATTGCGCGCCCCTCGGCTCCAAGAGGCGGGGTGCGTGCGCCGTTGGATTGAGACGCCGGGAAGCGCCTCTTCCATGGCGGCCACTACCTCCAGACGAAGCCAGGGTCCGCGCCGTCGCCAGGCACGGGACTATTGCCGAGCGTGCTTCTGCATGTACGCGACGATTGAACTCATCTCCTGTTCAGTCGGCGTGTTGATGCTCTGCCAGCGGCTGTCCATGTGGATGTGCATGCGCTGGGTCACGCTGGACCACTCCTTGGCGGTATGCAGTGAGGGCGCCGGTGCTGCGTGGCACTGAACGCAATAGGTTGAGACCAGCTTGGCGCCCGCGGACTTGGCGTCCGGTAGCGGGCTCGAACCTGGCGGCGGGCCGCTACCCATCATCCCCCCACCCATCATGCCGCCGCCCCACATCCATCCCCTGCCGCGCATGGTCTGCATGCCCTGATACATCTCACGCCATTGCTCTTGCATGAGGCGTTGGCGCTCCTGYGGGTCGGTGGTCTGCTCAATCTTGTTCATCTGCTCTTGCATCCGCTGCGTGTAGTCGCGCATCTGCTGGCTGTATTGGTCGGGCGTTACGCCCTGGGGCGCGGGCCACGATGCACCTCCCCCCATCATTCCGGGTCCCATCGTCGACCATGGATGTCCCATCATCCACGGATACCCCATCCCCCACCGGTCGTGCATCTGTCCCATGTAGGTTTGCATGCTCTGCCAGTGTTGCTGCATCAGCTGCTGGCGGGCGGCCGCGTCGGGCGCGGCCTTGAGCTGGTCCAACTGCTTTTGTAACGTCTCGACTTGCTGCTGCAGCTCGCGCACTTGGGCGTCGGTCGRCGCAGACATTGCGGTTGGAGCCTGCGCCGGCGCCTGGGCGAAAACCACCGCTCCTGCGCTCATGAGGCCAGTGAGCAATGCGGCAAGTGCCGCTCTTTGCAACATCGTCATGGCAGTCACTCCTTGATGGTCAGCTTGACGGCGTCGTCAAGGGGAAGGCAGAGCGTCGTCCCGCCCGCGCCTGACATCTGGCCGACTCGGTCATCCGAACTGGCGGCCGCTGAGCTGAAGATACGCCGCGATATGCGCCGGGAACTGATGCAGGTCAAGGAAGGGCCTTCTCTGGAATGGATTGGCTGCCGACCATTCCAATGGTTGGGAGGGCACCCCTTTCGAACGGATGGCGCTCGTATCCGTGGCGCCAGGGTCCGAAGTCTCCTGCGCTCGGGCAAGGGATTCCCAGTCACTAATTCTCAGCGGCGAGTGAACGCCTCTCCCTACTCCGATTCGAACTTCCTGGCAAGAGACATTTCAAGGTGGCGCGCTGGTTAGACGCGCGACGATACTGGCCGCCCGCTGAAGGAGAGTGCGATGGCCAACAAGAAAGTTCAGCTCAACGACGAACAGTGGAGTGCTCTCCAAGCTCTCGAGAAGGCCAATGCCCGGCGGTATCCAACCGACTCAATCAAAGTCTCGAATCGCCTAAGGTCAAACGGATTTGTGGAAATGGACCGCCAAGGCGGCAAGCTCCTGACAGACCAAGGGCTGCACCGGTTGCAGCAAGGACGCTAAGCGATTTAGTCGTCTTTGTAGGCGACTACGTCCTCTCAATGCGTGGTTTGCCGGTGTCGGCACGGGGCGACGACGGGTCGAAGTCAAGCGGGGCTCAGCCGGACCGACCCATCCGCCGCGGCCAGCAACGGACGCGGTGAAGGTCGGCTTGTGGCCGCGTGCTGAAGTCCACCGGGACAAATCCATCGCTCAGCCGCCACCGTGGAAAACTCGCCACCCCTAGATCCGCTCCCTGGGGATGCCGGTCACGGTCACAGGCGAGGGATCGCGCGTCGCCCGCTTGAAGATCGACGGCGAGACGCCGGTGTGCTCCTTGAAGAAGCGCGAAAAGTTGCCCGGCGCGGAAAAGCCCAGATCCATCGCGACCTCCGTCAGTGCACCACCTTCGGCGACTCGGCGCATGGCTTCCTCGACCCGCACGCCGCTCCAGAACACCTGCGGTGTCGTGTTGAGCTGATCGCGAAACAGGGCAAAGAAGTGCGCGCGCGACAGGCCGACTTTTGCCGCGATCTCATCAATGGTCGTGAGCTCCGACACGTGGTCGCGCATGTGTGCGATGGCGCTGCGAAGCCGGTGGTCGAGCATCACGCCCACACCAGCCACAGGCGCCTCCGCGCCGCCCGTGGTCGATGCCGCAATGGCCGCCTCCAGCAGCCGCTCCACCTCGTCGTCGATAGCCGGGCGCGACTTGTCGGCGGAGATGATCAGATCGAGCACGCGCCAGCACGAGCGGCGCAATGCTGAGCTGATGGGAACGCGCGGGGAGGGAAATCGGAAGTTGCGTCCCGTTGCGTTGCCCAGCGCGTCAAGCCATTGCTTGGAGATCATGAAGACGAGGAAGAGGCAGGAACCGCTGCCCTCCATCACCATGTCGTGCGCCTCGAAGGCGTTGACGCCCAGCGCGAGGTTTTCGCCGTAGGGAACGACCTCGGCGCCCACGTTCGCGACCGCGCGGGTGCCACCGAGCCACAGGGCCAGCTGCGATTCGGAATGGGCGTGCGACACCAGGTTGGCGCGCGATTCGAGAACGATCGCCGTACCAAAAGCTCCCTCGTGCAGCGCATAGGCCTCGGCCATGTATTCCAGTCCCTCAAGGTGGGTCGACGGGTGCAATTGTTCGCCTTCGCGAGGCCTGAAAGGGCCTGAACCCGGGTAAATCCCTAGCACTCCACCAGACTCCCTGATACGTCGCCGGATTCGTCGATAAGCGCCCAAAGCGCTGCGTTTTTAAAGTTGCTCCATCCCCGCGGCACCTTCACCGGAACCGCAAATCCGCAGAGAGAAATCACAGGAGCCAACTGAAATGCGCATCGCCACCTACATCGCCGACGGCACCCGCCGCGTGGGACTTGTTTCCGACGACGGCCTCACCCTCCAACCCCTCGAACTCACGCCGCAGCAAGCAGCCGCGGGTGCCTTGAGCATCATCGAATCCATGGCTGAGGGCGGCGCTGCACCGGTCGCGACCGGCGCTGCCATCAAGGTCGCGGATGTCGCGCTCGACGCGCCGTTGCCCAAGCCCCGTCGCAACCTCTGGTGCGTGGGCCGCAACTACCACGCGCACGCCAAGGAACTCTCGGCATCGGTATTCAAGGACAGCGGCGCGAAGACCGACGAGTGGCCCATCGTCTTCACCAAGGTGCCCGAATGCGTGGTCGGCCCGCACGACGACGTGCTCGTGCCCAGCGCGATCTCGACGCAGATCGACTACGAGGCCGAACTCGCCGTGGTCATCGGCAAGGGTGGCAAAAACATCACGCGCGCTGCCGCCATGGAGCATGTTTTCGGCTACACGGTCGTAAACGATGTGACGGCGCGCGACGTGCAGATTCGCCACGGCCAGTGGGACATGGGCAAGTCCTTCGACACCTTCTGCCCGATGGGCCCGTGGATCGTGACGGCCGACGAGTTCGACGGCACCAAGACACGCGTGCGCTGCTGGGTCAACGGCGAGTTGCGCCAGGACGGCCCGACCGAGAACATGATCTTCGACATCCCGACGCTGATCGAAACCATCTCGCGCGGTATCACCCTGTATCCGGGTGATGTCATCGCTACGGGCACGCCGGCCGGCGTCGGCATGGGCATGTCGCCGCCGCGCTACCTGAAGGCGGGCGACGTGGTGCGCGTCGAGATCGACCGCCTTGGCGCGATCGAGAACAAGTTCGTCTGAAGCGCAGCGCAATGACGACTCGATTCATCAACGAACTGGCCGTCGAGATCGACGGCAACGGCGAAGCGCTGCTGTGCATCCACGGACTCGGCGGCTCGTCGAACACATGGACGCCTTTGCTGGCCGCCCTGTCGGGCTTCAAGGTGATCCGGCCGGATTTGCCCGGCAGCGCACGCTCGGCGCTGCTGGCGGAGCCGCTCTCGATCGAAGGCTATGCCGCAGCGCTTGAAGCCTTGCTCCCTGAGCTGGGCGTCGAATCTGTGCACGTGATGGCCCACTCGCTTGGCACCATCGTTGCGCAGCATCTCGCCGTGCGCAACCCCGGCAAGATCAAGTCGCTGGCCTTGTTCGGTCCGTTGGTTGCGCCACCCGAAGGGGCGCGGCCGAACATCGTGGCGCGTGCGGCGGCAGCGCGTGGCGGCGTGGCGGTCATGCAGGAGATTGCCGACGCCATCGTCAAGGGCGCCACCAGCCAGGAGACGAAGGCCGAGCAGCCCGCAGTGTTGGCACTGGTGCGCGAAAGCGTGATGCGCCAATCACCCGAGGGCTACGCTCAAAGCTGCGAAGCGCTCGCCGCCGCGCAGTCGGCCGAGATCGACCGCATCGAAGTGCCAACGCTGCTCGTGACCGGCGACCAGGATGGCGTTGCGCCACCGGCCAACGTCGCCGCGATGGCGGCGCGCATCAACGGTTCGCGACAGGTGGTCCTTGAAGGCTGCGGCCACTGGACGACCTTTGAGAAGCCGCAACGCTGCATGCAGGAACTCGAACAGTTCCACGCGTCGCTGCGCTGAATTCATTTTCACCTCCACACGTTCATCAACCCATTTCCGGCACCTCGGGCCGGAGGAGACAAGCATGACCCGCATCGCATTCACCAACGTCCGCATCTTCGACGGCACGGGCGAAGACACCTACACCGGCGACGTGCTCGTCGAAGGCAAGCGCATCGTCGAAGTCACCCGCGCACCGAAGCGCGTAAGCACCGACGACGCTCGCGTCATCGACGGCAAGGGCCGCTTCCTGATGCCCGGCATGACCGAGGCGCACACGCATTTCTCGTGGAACGACCAGCCGAGCCTCGCCGCCATCCAGTTCATGCCGCCCGAGGAGCACATGCTGTGGTGCGTGCGCGTGGCCAAGCGCTATCTCGACATGGGTTGGACCTCGGCTATCGGTGCCGCTGCCGCGAAGCCTCGACTGGACGTGGTGCTGCGCAACGCGATCGATGCGGGCGAGTTCCCCGGACCGCGCTACCTCGCGGGCAGCCAGGAGATCACCACCATCGGCGCCCTCGGCGACAACACGCTGCCGCACATGAAGTTCGAGGAACTGAGCTTCGGCAGCGTGTGCAGCGGACCGGAAGAAATCCGCAAGTCGGCCCGCACCTTCATCAAGTACGGCGTAGATCATCTCAAGATCAACTTGTCCGGCGAATACATTGCCGGCCTGCCGGCCGAGATGTCGCCGTTCGCGGAGGATGAGGTCGCGATGCTCGCGCAGGAAGCCAAGCGCTATGGCAAGCGCATGGCCGCGCACGCCCGGTCAAGCGAGTCGGTCAAGCAGTGTGTGCGACATGGCATCGAGATGGTCTACCACGCCAGCTTTGCGGACGAAGAGGCGCTCGACATGCTTGAGGCGGCCAAGGACAAGCACTTCGTCGCCCCCGGCATCGGCTGGCTCATTCGTACGACCTTCAACGCCGCCGAGTACGGCATCACCGAGGCCGTCGCGACGCAAATGGGCTACAAGCGCGAGCTGGAGATTGCCTCGGCATCGCTGCGCAAGATGCATCAGCGCGGCATCCGCATCCTGCCGGGTGGCGACTACGGCTTTGCTTGGATGCCTCACGGCACCAACGCCAACGACCTGCAGTACTTCGTCGACTACATCGGCATGACGCCCAAGGAAGCGCTGCTCGCAGCGACCAAGCTGGGCGGCCAAATCATGCTGCGTCCGGACGAACTGGGGCAGTTGAAGGCGGGCTACCTGGCGGACATCGTGCTGGTGGATGGTGATCCGCTGAAGGACCTGTCAATCCTGACCGATCCGGCGAAGTTCCAGCTCGTGATGAAGGATGGCGTGATCTACAAGGATTGCGCGACCCCCGTGCCTGCGGAGGCTGCGTTGCATCTGGAAGGGGCTGACTTTCCGCTACGTGAGGAAGGCGTCAAGGAAGCGCTTGCTGAAATGCATTGAGCCAAACTACCCAACGGGGGCGGCGGCAACGCCCCCGCTCTTTTCCTTCGACCGCAATGCAAGCGCAAGCTGGCGCTGAAAATCACGCCACGCACGACGGCTTGTGGCCGACTGCCGACAGCGCTGATGACTGACAAAAAATGAAGGCCCGCTGAACTACGCCGGACCTCCCGGCAACGCACCGAGCTGCTGCATGAGGCCCAGCGTATCCATGAGAATTCGAGTGGATTTAACTTTCGCACCCTCGAAGCGGTCGATGACCATACCCGAGACACGGACTGACCTCTGCGTAGGAGGAATTCCCAAGAAGGCGCCCTGATGCGTTCCGTGCCATTCAAAGCGCGTTAGCACGCGGTTGTCTTCTGCCATCTGCTCTTCAACATCCCAGCGCATGTCGGGAAACGCCAGTCGCAGTGCCCCCGCGCCGGCCGTCGCCGGTTCGCGCCGTCCGCGCGGGTTTCAGGCAGCCGGCGGCTGTTTTGCGCGTCGGCCGCCGGCCGCGGGGCGGCTTTCCTCGGATTCGGCCTTGGGCTCGGGGTCTCGCACGCGCGCTTCGAGAAAGTCCAGCAGCGCCCGCAGCGCGGCACTGTTGTGACGGCGCTGCGAATAGGCGGCGTACAGCCAGAGGTCGCGTGGCATGAACTCCTTCAGCACCGGCACCAGCGCGCCGCGTTCGATGTGCGACTGCGCCATCATCGTCGGCACGCAGACCGCGCCGAGTCCGGCCAGCGCGACGCCGATCAGCGCTGCGGCGTCGTTGGCGTCCATGCGGCTGGTCACCGGCACGCTGTAGGGCTGGCCGTCGATCTCGAACGGCAGGTGCGGCGCGCCGCCCGCCAGAGAATAAGTCAGGACGTCGTGCCGGCGCAGGTCGTCGGGCTGCTTCGGCATGCCGCGGCGGACCCAGTAGTCGGGCGTCGCGCACAAGACCAAGTCCATCAACCGCAGGCGCCGCACGATCAGGTTCTCGTCTGGGATGCGGTCCAGCCGCAGGGCGATGTCCACCCCTTCCTCGACCAGGTCGATCACGCGATTGCTCACGTGCAGGCTCACGTGCACCTCCGGATAGATGACCATGAATTCGCCGATCCATCCCGCAAAGCTGCTCTGGCCGAGCCCGTGCGGCGCCGTGACCCGCAGCCGGCCTCGCGGGTGTCCCGCATGTCCCTGCAGTTCGGACTGGGTCAGCTCGATCATCTCGAGCAGCGGCTTGCTGCGCTCGAGCAGGAGGTGGCCCGCGTCGGTCAGGCTGACCGAGCGTGTCGAGCGATTGAGCAGCCGTACGCCGAACCGGGTCTCCAGCAGCGCCACGTACTTGCTGGCGTTGGCCTTGGACATCCCGAGCGAGTGGGCGGCACGGGAGAAGCTGCCGCGCAGGGCGACTTCGCGAAAGGTCTCAAGCAGGTCCTGGCCGTCCATGGCGCTCCATTGATTCTGTTTCTCTTGTGTGCTTGGGTGGGCTGCTCAGTGGGATGGTTTCGCCTCGACGCCGAAGGCTGCCGCAGACCGTGGTGCGCGAAGCGCCCGCCGACAACGTGCTGGACCGCGTCAAGCTGCGAGTTGTGGTTCAGGCAGACTTGTGTGATCGACAAGCGGGCTTGCGGCCCGCTCGACATCGCGCTCGTAGGTACGGGAACCGATGACCAGCATCCAGGCGGCAGCGATCCCGAACACGGGTGTCACGGCCAATGCCGTCTGCAGCCCGAAGGCATCGGACAGCGCCCCCCCAATGAGCGGCCCCATGGCCATGCCGAACAGGTTCTGGAGCAACCCGAGGATCGAAGCGCCCGTGGCGCGAAAGCCGGGGTGAACGACGTTCATGACAATGGCAGCAGAAGGACCGGCGGTACAGGTCGCAAAGAAGCCGCCAAGGGCAAACAACGCGAACTGCACCTGGTTGGAGAGCTGCACGCCGAGCAACGGCAGACCGAACGCGGCGCCAAGGACGGCTGTCGAGATCAGGCACAACACGCCCATCGAAAGCACCCGGGCACGCGGGTAGCGCTTTCCGGCCATGTCACACACGACGCCCCAGATCACACTGCCCAGCGCGCCGCACAGCACGACAAGCGCGGCGTGCACTCCCGCCTGTGCAGGCGCGATCCCATGCACACGATTCAGGAAACTCGGCAGCCAGGCCCACATCGACGACAAGACGATGAGTTGCACGGCGCTCCCGATGCCGACCCACAGCAGCGTCGGCGACCGCTTCAGTGCCTCGAAGGCCGCGCGGAAGACGCCGACCGCTGAGCGCGTGGCTCCCTGGGCATGCGTGCCGACGTCGACCGTTTGGTAGTCGCGCACCTTGATGTAGGCCAGACTCACCAGGAGGCCAGGAATGCCGACCACGCCGAACGCCGCCTGCCAACCCCAGCGCGCCGCGATGACGCCGCCGAGCGCGACGCCCAGCACGGAGCCCACGGAGGCGGCCGCCATGAAGCTGCCCATCAGCGCGCTGCGCATCCGGTCGGGGAAGTGGGTCGCAATCAGTGCGGCGCCCACCGCACCGTAGCCGGCCTCTCCGACGCCGACCACAGCGCGCGCCGCCAAGAGCGCGCTGTAGTTGCGCGTGAACATGCAAGAGATCGAGGCGATGCTCCACACCGTGGCCATCGTCACGATGCTCTTGACGCGGCTCACGCGGTCGGCAACGAGCGACACCGGAAGCGCGCAGGCGGCGAGGACGATCGAGAGGGCCGAAACCAGGGCGCCGAGCTGCTTGTCCGAGAGGCCCCAATCCGCCTTCATGTACGGGAACAGCGAGACGATGACCTGGCGATCGATGTAGTCGAAGAGCATCAGCCCAATGGTCATCGCAAAGGCGAACCACGCCTGGCGCGGCCCGAACAGGTAGCCGTCATTCGGCTTTGAGCTGGTAGTTTGGATATTCACTTTGTCTCCTTCGTTGTAGATATGCGGCGCCCGAGAGCGTGGTGTGGATCTTCCGAACTCAGGCTGTCGGCAGCAGGTAGTCGCGGAAGTTCTCGCGCAGCCGGTTCTTCAGCATCTTCCCCGTGGCGCCCAGCGGAATGCTGTCGACGAATGCCACGTCGTCCGGCGTCCACCACTTGGCGATCCGTCCGTCGAAGAAGGCGAGAAGTTCGTCGCGCGTCACCTCGGCGCCCGGCTTCCTCGCCACCACCAGCAGCGGGCGCTCGTCCCACTTCGGGTGCTTGACGCCGATGCACGCGGCCATCGCCACTGCCGGGTGGGCCATTGCAATGTTTTCGAGGTCGATCGATCCGATCCACTCGCCGCCGGACTTGATGACGTCCTTGCTGCGGTCGGTGATCTGCATGAATCCGTCGGCATCGATCGTCGCGACGTCGCCCGTCGGGAACCACCCCTCGACCAGGGGATCACCGCCTTCGCCCTTGAAGTAGGCGGCAATGACCCAGGGACCGCGCACCATGAGCTCGCCCGAAGTCTGGCCATCGCGCGGGAGTTCGCTGCCGTGCTCATCGACAATCTTCATGTCGATGCCGTACAGAGAGCGCCCCTGCTTCGCCTGCAGCGCCCGGCGCTGCGCCGCGTCAAGGCCCGCATGCTTGCCCTTGAGTTTTCCCAGCGCACCCATCGGGCTCAGCTCGGTCATGCCCCAGGCATGGATCACCTGGACGCCGTACTTGTCCTCGAAGGCATCCATCATGGCCGGCGGGCAGGTCGAGCCGCCGATCACGGTGCGCTTCATGGTGCTGAACTTCAGGTTGTTGGCTTCGACATGCGCCAGCAAGCCCTGCCACACGGTCGGCACGCCTGCCGACATGGTCACGCCTTCGGTCTCGAACAGCTCGTGCAGCGACTTGCCATCCATCCATGGGCCGGGGAACACGAGCTTGGCGCCGACCATGCACGCCACATAGGGCAGGCCCCAGGCGTTGACGTGGAACATCGGCACGACCGGCAGGATCGTGTCGCGCGAAGAGCAGTCGAGCGAATCCGGCAATGCGCTGGCATAGGTGTGCAACACCGTGGACCGGTGGCTGTACAGCGCGCCCTTGGGGTTGCCGGTGGTGCCCGACGTGTAGCACAGCGACGAGGCCGTGTTTTCGTCGAACACCGGCCACTTGAATTCCGGGGAATGCGCGTCGATCAGGTCCTCATAGCACAACAGGTTCGGGATCATCGACGCCACCGGCATGAAGTCCCGGCTGGTCATGGCAACGAATGCCTTGATGGTTTTCACGCGCGAGGCGATCGCCTCGACCAGCGGCAGGAAGGTCAGGTCGAAGAACAGCACCTGGTCTTCGGCATGGTCGGCGATCCACACGACCTGGTCCGGATGCAACCGAGGATTGAGCGTGTGCAGCACGGCGCCGGATCCCGACACCGCGTAGTACAGCTCCATGTGGCGGTAGCCATTCCATGCGAGCGTTGCGACGCGATCGCCGAAGCGGATGCCGTTCGCGGCCAGCGCGTTGGCCATGCGGCGCGCTCGCTGGGCGAGGTCGCCGTAGGTCTGGCGATGCAGGTCGCCTTCGACGCGGCGCGAGACGATTTCCTGGTCGCCATGGTGGCGCTCCGCATGATTGAGGAGCGTCGAGATCAGCAGCGGCTGCTGCATCATGTTTGCGTTCATGATGGTTCCTCTTACCAGCGGGTAGACACGAACCGGCCGTTCACGGCCGCGTCGATGAGATCGGGAACCGCACCGAAGTGCCAGCCCTGTCCGAAGCCGCCGCCGAGCTTGACGTACTTGAAGCTGTTCGTCGCGATGTTGAGGTCGTGACTCCAGGTGCGCACCGGGTTCATGCCCATGCACGTGGAGTGATAGATCTTTCCGCCGGCGTCCTCGATGATCTTGGCCTCGCCGTTGTCTCTGGCCATGTGGTAGGACGGAGTGTCGGTCTGCACCCACATGTGCACGTTCGAGCTCACCTTGCGGCCCTTGATCAGGCCGGCGATCTGGCGAATCTCGTGGTACGTCAGGTGCGGGCAGCCGAAGACGACGATGTCCACCTTGTCGCTCTTGGCCGAGTCGAGTTTGCGGTAGTACTCCCGCACGTCGTCCAGCGTCACGATGTGCTTCTCGACGTTCGCCGGGACCTTGCCGCCGAACGCGGCTTCCAGCGTGCGCGACTCGGGCAGGGCCGAGCCGATGATGTGCAGCATCGGGTCGTTCATTCCCGCGGAGACGCAACCCGACAGGCACTTGCCGGCCGTCGGGCTCAGCAGCGGCGGCATGTTGACGACAGCCGGGATGCGGTTGCCACCCTTTTCGGCAATGACGGCGCCCAGGGCCGCCCAGTCCGCCGGGTCGGTCATCTTCTCCTTGACCTCGTCGGTGAGTTCGACGATCACCTTCGCGAGCCGGTTTTCGTCGAGCAGCATGCCGTATTTGGGCAGGTAGCCGGTATAGCCGGCATACACGGTGTTGACCGTGCTCTCGCGGTTGCTGCGCGCACCGACGAAGGTGTTCAGATAGGCGGCGACGCTGGACTCGGAGGAGGCGCAGAACTCGCCGTACCTCGGCGTGCGGGTGGTGAGGTGCGAATTGCACGACTGCGACATGATCCAGCCGTGCGCCTTCAGCGCGTCATGGCCGCGCACATAGCCGTCGTAGATGTCCTTGGGCAGCTTGTAGCTGCCGTCGCCCCACGAGAAGTTCCACGGGTAGCCGGGCTCCTCGTACTTGTCGATCTGGACGAGATACGGGTCGTTCAGGCAGATCGTCTTGCTCTCGTCGGCGACGCGGGCATCCTTGATCTCGATGAATTTGTCGTACAGCGGGCTGTGGCCCATGTCGAAGGTCGAGAGGTCGGGATGCGACCGGTCCTTCATCTCTATCGGACAGACGTTGAGGACGAAGGACAGCGGCACCATCTCCTCGGCGCCGACAGCCTTGCCAAAGTCCACCAGCTTTTCCAGCGCGAAGCGCCGTGCCTCGCCAAACTTTCCATCCAGCATTTCCTGCTGGTTTCGATCGAGCTTCATATAGTCCTCGTGTAATTCAAATGGGGGTTGGACAAGGCATCAGGCCGATGCTTTGCGCGTGATCGTGACGGTGGCTTCCTTGCCGACTTCGTCGGCGCGGATCTCCACCCAGTCACCTGTGCGGATCTCCTGGAGGGGGTCGCCGTCGAGGCAGTCCACCGCGGGAATCTCGCCGGCGATGGCGCCCGCGATGTCGATGTCGTGCACGTTGCGGCAGACGATGCCGGTCGGGCCGACCTTGGACACCTGGCACTTGTAGTACAGGCCCACCGAGCCCAGCGTCGTGCCGGACACGGTCGGGTACACCATGATCCTGCCCTTCACGCACTGGCCGTTCAGCGGGTTCTCGTAGGCACCGATGATTCCGCCGTCATTGGTGACCGTGTTGTAGCCCCACCCGAATCGCATTTCACTGACGAGAGCCTCACCGCTGGCCCGCCCCTTGGAGCGGGCAATGCCCTTCATTACTTTCACGTGTTCCATGTTTGTCTCCATGTTCTTCAGCCTGCTCAGATCAACATGCCGCCGTTCGGCGAAATGACCTGCCCGGCCAGGTAATGCTCGCCCGCCAGGTGCACGACCGTGGCGGCGTACTCTTCGGGGGTGCCCATCCGTCCGGAGGGCACGAGCTGCAAGAAGCGATTGCGGCCTTCCTCGCCCATCTTCTGCAGGACCGCTTCGACCTCCTGCGTGTGAACAAGGCCCGGTGCCATCACATTCACGTAGATGTTGCTGCCGGCGACTTCCGCGGCGACTGACTTGGTGAAGGCAATCACCGCCCCCTTCGTCGCGCTGTAATGGGGGCTGTGGGCGGACAGGCCCGACATGCCGGACAGCGATGCGACGTTGATGATGCGGCCGTACTTCTGCGGCTCCATCAGCTTGAGCGCTTCGCGCGTGCAGTAGAAGGTGCCGTGCACGTTGACGCCCCACCAGCGGTGCCATTCCTCATCGGTGATGTTGCTGGTGAACTCCAGCGACTCCCGCGGCACGGGCGTCGTGAGGTACGTGTAGTGGCGATTGCGCCGCACGTCGTCAGCCGGCCGGTTGGGCGTCAGCGCCGCGTTGTTCACCAGGATGTGCACGGTGCCGAAGCGTTCGGCCGCCTGGGCGAACATGCGCTGCACAGCGGCGCTGTCCGAGACGTCGCAACACACGGTCAGGCATTCCGAGCCGGCCTCCTCGACCGCGGCGCGCGCCTGCTCGAGACTTGCTTCATTGATGTCGCAGACGACGAGATTGGCGCCGGCTTCGGCCAGGGAGCGCGCCAGGGCGCGGCCGAGGCCCGGGCCTGCGCCCGTGACGAGCGCGACGCGCCCTTCGAGAGGTCTTGTGGATTTCACCATGACGTGCTCCCTGTCTCAGGCCACGCGGCGAAGCGGAGCACCCCGTTCGCCGGACTGACGGTTCGGCGCGTAGCCAATCTTTGCCAGGGTTTCGTCGACGGTCTTGTAGTGCTCGCCGATCTTGTAGATCTCCTTGGCCTGCTTGCCGGTAGCCACTTCGCGATGCATTTCGCGCGAGAGCCGCACCATCTGCTCGACCTGCTGCACGGAGGTCATGCGTTCACCCTTGCGGCCCCAGAGGTTGTCTTCGATGCCCACGCGCACGTGCAGGCCCATGGCGATCGCCATTGCATTCAAGGGCAGGACGCTGCGCATGATGCTTTCGATGGTCAGGACTGCGCCATCAGGGACCCGGCGGATGAACTCCATCATGTTGTAGGGGTTCGGACCGTCCATGCCGCCGCCGATCGCCGCCCAGTTCATGGTCAGGGGGCCGGTGTAGATGCCGCGCCGGATCAGTCGCTCGACCGACTCGAGCTGCCCCACGTCGCCGAGCATGAAGAGCGGCTGAATGCCGTTGGCCTGCAGCCGGCGCAGGTGTTCCTCGACGAAGCCGGGTCCCGAGGGAATGGTCATCTCGCGGTAGGCCTGCTGATAGGCCGGATTCGCAAGGGACGTGTTCGCGACATCGTCCGCGGTCAACAGCTCGCAGATGTTCATCTGGTTGGTGTTGATCGCGATCGTCACCTGGTCGGGCTTCGGCGTGAGTTCCGCGAGCATGTGGCGCGTGTCGTCGCTCAGCCATTGAGCCGCCTCGCTGTCGGTCTCGGGCGCAAACGAAATCGAGCCGCCGACCTGCAGGATCATGTCGGGAACTGCATTGCGCAGACGGGCGAGCAGCTCGTTGAACATCGAAAGGCGCTTGGAGCCCTTGCCGTCCGCCTCGCGGACATGGACGTGCAGGAGCGTGGCGCCGGCGTTGTAGCAGTCCACCGCCTTTTGAACCTGCTCGTCCATCGACACCGGGATGTCGCTGGAGTCGGCGGGAATCCACTCCGGGCCGTAAGGCGCGACCTGGATGACGAGGGGTTGCTGGTTTTCGGGGAGGAGTGAGTCGTCGAGGAATTGCATGGTTGTCTCCGTAGGGAATCGTTGAGTGACGGGTTGAGTATGGTTTTTCCGGATGCCAGGCGATTGACCCGAGGGGACATTTGGATGACCATTCGGGACATCCAAAACAGTCCCTCACGGCCCCGGAGAAATGCACTCCACCATTCGCAGCGCGACCCTGAGCGGCTACCTCGAACTGGCGCGCTCGGTCGGCCTCGATCCCAACCGCCTGATGCGCAAGTGCGGCCTGGATCCTTCGTGCCTTTCGGATCCGGACACGCAAATTGATGCGACAGCGGTGGCAAAGCTGCTCGAAACCTCAGCCGCGGAAAGCCGGGTCGAAGACTTCGGGTTGCGGCTTTCCACGGCCCGGCGCCTGTCGAACCTGGGTCCGTTCAGCCTGGTGGTGCGAGAGGAAACCACGGCACGGCGCGCCCTCGAAACGCTGGGCCGCTATTTGCAGTTGCACAGCGAACTGCTCTCCATCCGCATCGAGGATGCGGGCAATCTCGTGATCCTTCGGGTGGACATCGTGCGGGGGGCGCGGATGCCTCTGCGGCAGGCGATCGAACTCTTCGTGGGCTATCTGTTTCGCATCTTGCAAGAGTTGCTGGGTCCGTCGTGGATGCCCCGGCGTGTTCTCTTCACGCACCCCGCGCCTGCGAGCCTGACTCGGCATGTCGCCATGTTCGGGCGCATCGTCGACTTCGAGGCCGAGTTCAACGGCATCGCCTGCGCGGCGGAGGACCTGGCCGGGCAGCTTCCGTCCGCAGATCCGGTCATGGCGCGCTATGCGCGCCAATATCTGGACGCGATGATTTCGCGTCCGGACATGACGCTCGCGGACAAGGTTCGCTGGCTGGTGCGCGATTTGCTGCCGCTGGGCCGCTGCAACGTCGACAAGGTGGCGCAGCACCTTGGCGTCGATCGCCGGACCGTGCACCGCCATCTTGCGCGCAGCGGAGAAACGTTTTCGTCGCTCGTGGATGACGTGCGAGCCGACCTTGCCGAAAGCTACCTCGAAGGCAACAAGGGCCGCCCTACCGATGTCGCGGATCTGCTCGGGTTCTCGGCACTCAGCGCCTTCTCGCGATGGCACAAGCGCCACTTCGGCTTCACCCTGACGGAAAGGCGCAGCGGCAAATAGGCTCGGGCGGTCGGCCCGCTGGCGACATAGGCCCTGCTCCGACGCGCCAATCCCATGACGCCAGGTACGCTGCTGGAGCACATCAACAGCATGTACTAGAAAAGCGCATGCTTGGTGCAGAGGATCCGCCAGAGCCGAAGGCAGGCCATGTTGGGGCGGCGATCCCCCGAGGAGTGTGAAATGAAGATGCTTGTTTTGACAGTTGCGATGGCCATCGGCCAAATGCTGGCCCTGAGCGCACAGGCGCAGGCCGTGGGCGCCGACGACAAGGCGGCCGCACGCGCCGAGCGGAAGAAGGAAGGCGCGAAAGCGTCGCAAGGCCCGCAGATGGGCGAAGGTACCCCGATCCCGGAAGCGAAGCCGAAGACCTCGGCCGACGAACGCGCCGCCGCACGCGCGCCTCGCAAGGCCGCCGGGGCAGAAGCCGCCCGGGGGCCGCAAATGGGCGAAGCCGAGCCGCCGCGCGTGACCGCGCCAAAGGTGTCGAGCACCGATCGTTCGGCGGCGCGCAAGACCCGCAAATCAGAAGCCGCTGCGGCCAACAAGGCTGGCGAAATCAAGTCGAAAGGCGAAACGAGCTACTGAACGGGCGCGGTGGCCCGATGGCTGGCCCGGAGGATCTGTTCTGGAGGCGACAAAGCAGACATTCGTCGCTCACACGTCCCAGAGGTTGGTGCGAGGCCTACCGCGGCATTTCGTCAGACCGTAGTCAGCATGAAGGCTCTGGGCACTCGGCTGGGCGTTCAACTTTTCGCGTTGTCCGCATGCGCAGTGGCAACCTGACCAGCCTGTTGGATCTGGGTCTCCACCATCGAACTGGCGACAGCGCTGGCTGCGGACTTGAGCGGTGTACCGAGTGAGGCGGCCAGACTTCACTTGGGAAACATGAACTGCGCCTGCACTCGGATCTGCCAATTCGCACCGTTGTCCGGCTTCACCACGTTGTAGTACGCCGAGAGTTGCGTGTTCACCGGCAGCTTGCCCAGGTGGAAGATCTTGCCGACGCCGCCCCCGAGGGGTACGGTCCATCGCTGGCTGCTCTCAGCCTTCCAGTCGGCGGTGATGATCGGGGCGGTGGTGAGATAGAAACCGCCCGGGAAGTTGTAGTTGATGAAGGGCTGGAGCAGGAAGTTGTTGTACGAGCCACCCTGCTTGCTGCTGCTCACCGACCAGATGTTGTTGAACAGCGCGCCGTAAACCCACGGGTCGCCGTGGTCGAGGTGGAGCACGACGGCGGACGGGCCCAGGCCCCAGTTCTTGTTCCCCAACTCCGAATTGCTGTTGGTCGGGATCTGAACCACCGGGCCGGCGCCCCAGATCCACTTGCCGGGGTTGGCCGGCGAGAGAAAGGCAGTCATCACCACATCACCGACGCCATTGAGACTGTCGATGCCGGGCCCCAGCGAAGGCATCGAGATGACCGGCAATATCGTGCGGGTGATGATGTTCCAGTCCTTGTTGACCGAAACAGGAATCACCGGCTGGATGTTCAGGATGTTCTGCGTTCCCTTCTCGGGCCCGAAATTGAGATTGGTGTTGTTCTGGAACGGAACGCTGACGAGGTTGCCGACCGGATTTTGTGCAAGCTTCGCGAGCTCTTCGGCGCTCATCTCTGCGTGTGCCGGCAAAAGCATGGACGCTGCGATTGACGCTGCGATGCAAATTATCCGAGCAGGAAAAGCGAACGGCGTTTTGCGTACCCCGAGGAAATTCCTTGCGATTGGTCGAGGGGCAACTGAGCCCTTTGCGAGTTCGCTCGAACCGCTTGGTTTCGAGCGGTCCATTATCAGCAGCGGCTTGCGACATGCAATCCGTGCCCACACGTGGGTTCACGTACGTATCCGTAGGTGCTTGATACGCGCCTTGGCGCGGTCCGCTGCTTGCACAATGGATTGCTCGCGGATTCTCGCCCCGCCCGAGCGCGGCGATCCGGCCGGCAGCGTCTGGGTCACCAACAACTGGCAGGACATCGACAGCTGTATCGGCACGCCTGAAGAGGGGCTCTCGACCCGCTGCGGCGGTCAGGGTGTCGTCGTCTTTTACGGAATGGCCAAGCCGGTGCGTGCGCCGCAGATCGGTCCCGCACGCCCCTGCTAACGGCCGCGTGCGCTGAAGCCTTCCAAGTCAAGACCGACGACTCCAGAGCGGACGCGGCCGTGTGACTGCTGTTGGTCGATTCACGCGGCGCAGCAATCCGGCGTTCCGGCATCGATGCTGCGGTTCTATGACGAAAAGGGGCTGATCGCCTCCACCGGCAGGCGCGGGCTGCGCCGCCTGTTCGATCCCGGCGTGCTGGAACGGCTGGCGCTGATCGCGCTGGGGCGCGCCGCCGGCTTCTCGCTCGAGGCCCGCGGCCGCCTACCAAGGATTACTATCGGCCAGACACACGCCGCCCACCTCACGCTCATGAACGTCGACACCGCCGCTCTACCCCCCGCTACCGCCCAGGAAATGCCCGCTCCCGACGGGCCACTTTCGCGGGCGCGTCCGGGGCGCGAGCGCATCATGTCGGCGATCCGCGCCGCAGCGATCACGGAGTTCAGCCTGCATGGCCTCAAGGGCACCTCGACTCAGGCCATCGCGGTGCGCGCCGGCCTCACCAAGCCCCAACTCCACTACTACATCGAGGGCAAGGAAGAACTCTACGAGGAACTGCTGATGCAGGTGCTGCACGATTGGAAGGTCGTGTTCTCGTTCGAGGATGCGAGCGACCCGGCCACGGTGCTCGGCGACTACATCCGCAAGAAGCTCGACCACGCCTTCGACAACCCCGAGATGTCGCGCATCTTCTCGCGCGAGGTGCTCGACGGCGGCCGCAACCTCGACCGTTACTGGCCCAACGCGCGCGCCTGGACACAGAAGAAACTCGACGTGATCAACGGCTGGATCGCGCGCGGGCAGATGCGTCCGCTCGACGCGCGCATGCTGCTGATGCACATCTGGGCCATGACCCAGAGCTACGCCGACTATGCGATCCAGACGCGCGTGATGCTCGGCCTGCCGCCCGAGGCGCCAATCGACCGCGAGTCGGTCGCGCGCGAGCTGGTGGCCTTCGTGCTGAACGGCTGCGGCATCAAGGCTTGAGCGGCCTGCGCGTGGCACCCTCCGCCGCCGGCGGCTGGCGCTACGTGATCGATCGCGCGCTCGAATAGCCCGGTCCGGGCCGTCGCCCCGGAGTGCGGCACCCTTCCGGTGCACCCGCGCTGGCACGTCGTTTGCATGAGTCTGACCACTTGCTCTGATTGAGCGGTCAAACAAATCATCATGCGCGTGCTCGTCGTCTACTGCCATCCGGTCGAAACCAGCTTCCATGCCAGCCTGCACCAGCAGGTGCTGAAGAACCTGCGCGCCGCCGGGCACGAGGTGGACGACTGCGACCTTTACGCCAAGGGCTTCAACCCGGTGCTCTCGCGCGAGGAGCGCCTGGGCTACCACGAGGTGCCCGCCAACCAACTGCCGCTGAAGCCCTACGTGGAGCGGCTGCAGTGGGCCGAGGGCATCGTGTTCTGCTTTCCGACCTGGTGCTTCGGCCTGCCGGCCATGCTCAAGGGCTACTTCGACCGGCTCTTCATGCCGGGCGTGGCCTTCGACATCAGCGACCCGGCCAACGTCAAGCCGATGCTCACGCACATCAAGCGCATCAGCGCCGTGGTCACCTACGGTCGGCCCCGCTGGGTGGCCATGTACATGGGCGACCCGCCGCGCAAGATCGTCACGCGGTACATGAAGCGGCTCACCGGCCAGGGCGCGAAGGTGGACTACCACGCCCACTACCACATGAATGTGGCGACTGAGCCCCAGCTCAGACGCTTCATGGCGCGCGTCGGCCAGGCGATGGCGCGCTTCGCATGAACGCGCCCACGGTCCTGGACAACGTGCGGCTGCCGCGCTGGCTGCTGCCGGCCGACTGGCCGCAGCGCAACGGCGTGCCGGTGCTCGCACGCATTGCCATCGAAGCCGGCCGCGTGCAGTCGGTCCGCCCCGCAACCGGCGTCGGCGCACCCACCACGGGCTGGGATCTCGCAGGCACGCTGGTGCTGCCCGGCTTCGTCGACGCCCACACGCACCTCGACAAGGCCTTCACCCTGCCGCGCATGAAGCAGGTGCAGCCCGGGCTGCTCGGCGCCATCGACGCGATGCTGGCCGACCGTGCGCACTGGACTCCCGCTGACGTCCACGAGCGCGCGTCGCGCGGCCTGCAGTGGGCCTGGGAATGTGGCACCACGCACGTGCGCACGCACGTCGACTGGTGGGAGCCCGAATCGCTGCCCATGGCTTGGCCCGTGATGGCCGAGCTGGCGCAGGAATGGGCCGGCAAGGTGCGCCTGGAGCAGGTGAGCCTCATCAAGCTGCCGCTGTTCGAAGATGCTGCGCAAGCCCTGCACCTCGCGAAACAGGTGAAGGCCACCGGACCGCACGCGCTGCTCGGGGGCTTTGTGCACTCCACCAACTGGAGCGAGAACGCGCTGCGCAACCTGCTGGTGTCGGCGCTGGCCTTCGATCTCGACATCGACCTGCATGTGGACGAGGAGCTCAACGCCGCGGCCGTCGGCCTGCAGACCACGGCCCGCATCCTGCGCGAGATCGGCTACGAAGGCCGCGTGGTCTGCGGCCACATCTGCGCGCTGGCGGCGCAGCCCGAGGCGCAGGCCCTGGCCACGCTCGACGCCGTGGCGCGCGCCCCCATCACCGTGGTGTCGCTGCCCGCCACCAACCTGCTGCTTCAGGACGCCGTCACCGGCCGCACGCCGCGACAGCGTGGCCTCACGCTGGTGAAGGAGGCGCGCGAGCGCGGCATTCCGCTGCTGTTTGCGAGCGACAACGTGCAGGACCCGTTCTGTCGGCTCGGCAGCTTCGACCCCGTGGAAGCGCTGGGCACGGCCGCGCTGGTGGCGCAGCTCGACGAGCCCTTCGACACCTGGTCGCAGGCGCTGTGCCGCGGCGACTGGCTGCGGCGCGAGCGCGCACCTGCACGGCCAACGCTGGAAGGCGCATCCGCCGACCTCGTGCTCTTCACCGACGCCGACCGCTTCGGCTGGCCCTCGCGCACCGCGAACCGCATAGTGCTGCGCGACGGCCGCGTGACCCGCGGTGACGCCACCCCCTTCCTTCCCCGGTAACGAACCACAAGGACACCCATGCTCCACGGCTACATCCCGCCCCACCGCTTCCTGCCCTATCTGAGCTGGAGCGAAATCGCCGCGCTGCCCGACCGCGAGAACACCGTCATCGTGCTGCCCTGCGGTGCCATCGAGCAGCACGGCCCGCACCTGCCGTGCTCGGTCGACAGCGTGATCAGCTCGGGCGTGATGGGCAAGGCGCTGGAGAAGCTGCCGGCCGACGTGCGCGCCTTCGCACTGCCGACCATCACCTACGGCAAGTCGGAAGAACACCTGCACTTTCCCGGCACCATGACGCTGACCGGCACCACGCTGCTGTCCACCGTGATCGAGATCGGCGAGTCGGTCTACCGCTCGGGCTTTCGCAAGCTGCTGTTCGCCAACGGCCACGGCGGCCAGCCGCAGGTCCTGGAGATGGCGGCGCGCGAACTGCGCCTGCGCCATGGCGACTTCGTGATCGTGCCGTACGGCGTGTCGCGCCTGCCGAGCGCCGCGAGCAAGCAGGTGAGCGAGCAGGAGAAGAAGCTCGCGATGCACGCGGGCCATTCCGAGACCGCGCTGATGCTCGCACTCGCGCCCGAGACGGTGCATATGGAGCGCGCGGTGGCCAACTTTCCGCCGCCCTTTCCCATCAAGCTGCTGTCGGCCGACGGCCGCCCGGCGTGCGCCTGGACCGCGCGCGACTTCGGCCCCAGCGGCGTCATCGGCGACCCGACTACCGCCACGCGCGAGCAGGGCGAAGCCATCCTGGACACGCTGTCCGACAGCTGGGTGCAGGCGCTGACCGAGCTCCACGCGCTGCGCTGGCTCGTGCGCGAGGAAGCCACTTGGGAGCGCGGCCACCAGCAGGGCTTCGTCCAGCAGAGCTTCGCTCCCGCCTGAGCCTGCTACTTGAATCCGACCCGTTCACACATTTTTCTTTCTTCACTTCACCCCAGCCCTCGAGAGGTCATCCCATGCGCTCCTTCGCACTGTCCCTGGCCGGCGCCGCCGCCATCGCTTTCCTCGCCGCCGCGCCCGCGCAGGCCGAAGACAAGTTCACCTACATGACCAACTGGTACGCGCAGGCCGAGCACGGCGGCTTCTACCAGGCCGTGGCGCAGGGCATCTACAAGAAGTACGGCCTGGACGTGACCATCAAGATGGGCGGCCCGCAGGTCAACATCACGCAGATGATGGCCGCCGGCCAGGCCGACTGCATCATGGGTTCAAGCGACATCCAGATGATGCAGGTGCGCGAAGGCGGCGTGCCGGTGGTCAACGTCGCGGCCTTCTTCCAGAAGGACCCGCAGGTGCTGATCGCGCACGACGACGTCAAGAAGTTCGAGGACCTCAAGGGCAAGACGATCCTGATCGGCGCCCAGGCCAACCGCGGCTACTGGCCCTGGCTCAAGGCCAAGTTCGGGCTCACCGACGAGCAGACCCGGCCCTACACCTTCAACATCCAGCCCTTCGTCGCCGACAAGAACGCCGCGCAGCAGGGCTACCTGACCTCCGAGCCCTACGCCATCCAGAAGGCCGGCGTGAAAAGCACGGTGCTGATGTTCAGCGACCACGGCTTCCCGGCCTACGCGACCACGGTCTCGTGCATGGACAAGACCGTCAAGGAGCGCAGCAAGCAGGTGGCGGCCTTCGTCAAGGCCTCGGCCGAGGGCTGGAAGAGCTACCTCGCCGATCCCGCTCCCGCCAACGCGCTGATCAAGAAGGACAACCCCAACATGACCGACGACCAGCTCGCCTACAGCGTCGCCAAGCTCAAGGAGATGGGCATGGTCACGGGCGGCGACGCGGCCACGCAGGGCATCGGCGTCATCACCGATGCGCGCGCCAAGGCCAGCTACGACTTCCTGGTCTCCGCCAAGTTGCTCGACCCCGCCAAGGTCGAGATCGCCAAGACCTACACGACCGACTTCGTGAAGGACGCCAAGGTCCTGCCCTGACACACCGGGCGCTTCGGCGCCCTCTCGAAAGGCCCCGCATGAACGACACCGAATCCGCCTCCTACACGCTGCCGCCGCAGCCGCGCTTCACCGTCCCGGCGGTCGAGGTGCTCTCCGCCGAGAAGACCTATCCGAACGGCACCCAGGCGCTGCTGCCGGTCGACCTGAGCATCGCCGAAGGCGAATTCGTCACCTTGCTCGGGCCTTCGGGCTGCGGCAAGAGCACCTTGCTCAAGATGGTGGCCGGCATGCTCGAGCCGACCGACGGCCGGCTGCTGGTGTGGCGCAAGCCGGTGGCGCAGATCGACGAGAGCGGCCGCCGCATGGCCTTCGTGTTCCAGTCGCCGACCCTGATGCCCTGGGCCAGCGTGCGCACCAACGTGCGGCTGCCGCTCGACCTCGCCGGCGTGCCGCGCAAGGAGGCCGAGGAGCGCGTCGCCGAGGCGCTCGAACTGGTCGGCCTGGACAAGTTCGCTTCGGCCCTGCCGCGCGCCCTGTCGGGCGGCATGCAGATGCGGGTGTCGATCGCGCGCGGCCTGGTGACGCAGCCCGACCTGCTGCTGATGGACGAGCCCTTCGGCGCGCTCGACGAGATCACGCGCCACAAGCTCGACGCCGAACTGCTCGACCTCTGGCGCAAGAAGAAGCTCACGGTGATCTTCGTCACCCACTCGATCCACGAGGCGGTGTTCCTGTCGAGCCGCGTCGTGATGATGGCCGCGCGCCCGGGCCGCGTGGTCGAGCAGTTCCGCATCGACGAGCCCTATCCGCGCAGCGCCGACTTCATGGTGTCGCCGCAGTTCAGCCGCTACGCCAAGACGCTGCAGGACAGCCTGCTGCGCGCCAGCAGCGCGCACGACGAGGTGCAGGCATGAGCGCACTGGCACCGACAAGCGCCGCGGGAACGACGACGATGACCCCACCAGCAACGCCCACCAGACCGCGCCCTGCGCCGAAGCCGACGCTGAAGAAGCAGCCGGCCCGCATTCCGCTGCTCCAGCAGCCGCGCGTCCAGCGCGTGATGTACCCGCTGCTGGTCGGCGTGGTGCTGATCGCGCTCTGGCAGGGCCTGGTCACGGCGATGGAGCTGCCGCCCTACCTGGTGCCATCGCCCTACCTGATGATGCAGACCCTGGTCACCGACTGGGTGCCGCTCGGCATGGCCCTGCTCGTGACGCTCAAGATCACCGTGCTGTCCTTCGTGGTCGCCACCATCGCCGGCGTGCTGATCTCCTTCCTGTTCGTGCAGAGCAAGCTGATCGAGACCGCGCTGTTCCCGTACGCGGTACTGCTTCAGGTGACGCCGATCGTCGCGGTCGCGCCGCTGATCATCATCTGGGTCAAGAACCCGACCGCCGCGATGGTGGTCTGCGCGGCGCTGGTCGCGCTGTTCCCGATCATCAGCAACACCACGCTGGGCCTGCGCAGCATCGACCCCGACCTGCAGAGCTACTTCAAGCTGAACCGCGCCACGCGCTGGCAGCAACTGGTGCGCCTGCGCATCCCGAGCGCGCTGCCCTACTTCTTCGGCGGGCTGCGCATTTCCAGCGGCCTCGCGCTGATCGGCGCGGTGGTGGCCGAATTCGTGGCCGGCACGGGCGGCTCGGGCGCGGGGCTGGCGTACCAGATCTTGCAGGCGGGCTTCCAGCTGAACATTCCGCGCATGTTCGCGGCCCTGCTGCTCATTTCCCTCACCGGTGTCGCGCTCTTCGTGCTGATGGCCTGGCTCACCAAGCTGGCGCTCGGCTCGTGGCACGCGAGCGAACTTTCCCAGGATTGAACTTGACCATGAACGCTCCTGTTTCCTCCATCGAGCAACTGCTGCTCGAACTCCCCGACCTCGACTGGATCACCGACGAAGGCCGCGTCACGCGACTCTCGCAGGATTTCTTCTGGTTCAGCCCAGTACTCACGCGCCAGTTGAAGGGCAAGCGCGCCGACGTGGTGGTGCGCCCGCGCACCGAGGAAGAGATCCGCGCCGTGGTGGGCGCCTGTGCGCGTCGCAACGTGCCCATCACCATCCGCGGCAGCGGCACCGGAAACTACGGCCAGACTACGCCACTGGCCGGTGGCGTAGTGCTCGACATGACGGGCTACAACGCCTGCCTGTGGGTGCAGCCCGGCGTGGCACGCGCGCAGGCCGGTATCCGCCTGGGCGAGCTGGAGAAGCAGACGAAACCCACCGGCCAGGAGATGCGCTGCGTACCCTCGACCTATCGCAGCGCCACACTCGGCGGACTGTTCGGCGGCGGCTTCGGCGGCGTGGGCTCGATCAACTACGGACCGCTGGGTGCGTCGGGAAATATCATTGGCATCCGTGCGATGACTATCGAAGCCGAGCCGCAGATCGTCGAGCTACGCGGTCCCGACGCCATGCGCATGCATCACCTGTGGGGCACCAACGGCCTGGTGCTGGAGCTGGAGATCGCGCTGGCGCCCGCTCACCCGTGGCTCGAGACGCTGGTGACCTTCGACAGCTTCGAGAATGCGCTGAACTTTGCGGACAAGCTGGCAAATTCGCCAGGAATCGTGAAGCGCGGCGTCACTTTCTTTGCCGCGCCGATTTCCGACCACCTCACGCAACTGGCAGCGCACCTGCCGAAGGGCTGCCACACGGTGCTGTCGCTGGTGGCCGAGTCGGGCGAGCCCGCCATGATGCTTCTAGTGGAGGCGCACGGTGGCATCGTGGGCTACCGCAAGACCGCTGCCGAGGTGCAGAAGAGCAACCGCACGCTGATGGAGTTCACCTGGAACCACACGACGCTGCATTCGCTGAAGATCGATCCGACGCTGACCTACCTGCAGAGCGGGTTCATTCCGGGCAAGCATGTCGAGCAGATCATCGAGATGGAGAAGCTGCTGGGCGGCGAGGTGATGATGCACGTCGAGTTCCTGCGCAACGTGGCCGGCCTCTTGACCTGCAGCGGTCTGCAACTGGTACGCTTCAGCACCGAGGAGCGGTTGAACGAGATCATCGACATCCACCGTGCCCACAATGTGCACATCAACAACCCGCACGTGAACATCGTGGAAGACGGCAAGGCCGGCGGGCCGCTGCCGCCGGAAGTGATCGAGGTGAAGAAGCGCTTCGATCCACTGGGGTTACTTAACCCCGGTAAGTTGCGCGACTGGCCGGTGAAGGAGACGGTTGCGGCCTGAGCGCGGGCACTCGGTTCATTGAACTGGCACTGACCACGTAATGGCGCCCAACGATCCCGCGAACGGCGACCCCGGTCCCGCGCTCGGGCCTCGCTCGCCAGGTCAAGCTGGTAATTTCTAGATAGAACTCAATACGCATCGAGACCGAGAGTCATCCCCCAATAGGATCCGGCGGCCGAATTCGGGGTCGCACATCGTCGAGCTGCTGAAGATCGACGACCCGCTGGAGCGGGGCTTCTATGAACAGCAGGCGCTGCGCGAACGCTGGTCGGTGCGCGAGTGGGTCCGGCAAAAGGACAGTGCGCTCTTCCTGCGCCTGGCGCCAGCCAGGACAAGGCCGGCATCCTGCAACCGGCCAAGGCAGGGCCAAGTTGTCGATCGGCACCCAGGATGGAATCCCGAGGCGACTCGCAACAAGGGGTTAGGAAACAGATCTGCCAGGCTACTCGAGGGTTTTTCACCCATCTCTGAATTCTCCGGGCCGCGCGGACGGGGGACGAGCCGCCGGCGGGCCCAGGGCGCGAACAGCCGTTCCGGGCCCGTTGCCGTCCTTCAGCATCAGAAGAAGCTGACCTTCATCGAAGCTGCTGAACGCCATGCCTTGGAGATCGCCGCTCGAACGGCGCTTTCCGGCAGGAACGCAGCATGAGGCAGACAATGGAACGATCCGTGAGAGGCCAACATGACGCAACCACCTTCCGAGCTCATACATCTAGCTGGCGATCGGGGTCTGGTGGAGTCGCCCCGGTGGCACAACGGACGATGGTGGTTCGCTGACTGGACTGCTGGCGAGATCATGTCACTTGGCAATGACGACGGTGCGCCCAAAACCGTCGTACAAGCACCCGCGCCACCACTCTCGTTCGACTTCCTGCCTGACGGCGGCTTGCTGTTCGTCTCGTCGCGCGCCGGCAAACTCGTCCGCCAGAACTCGGACGGCGCGCTGGCAACCTACGCCGACCTGGCATCCTTCTCGAAGGGCTTGTGGAATGAGATCGTCGTGGACGGCCGTGGCAATGCTTACGTGAACGGTGAATGCCTGTTGGTCGTGACGCCCGATGGCAAGGTGCGGTCCCTCGCGGAGGGATTTGCTTTCCCGAACGGAATGGCGATTACCCCGGACAACAGGACGTTGATCCTTGCGGAGTCGCACGGCCGACGCCTGACCGCTTTCGACATTGCGGCCGACGGCGTGTTGTCAGGACGCCGGATTTGGGCGGACCTTGGTGAGGGAACGCCAGACGGCATTTGCGTCGATGCACAAGGCTGTGTCTGGTACGCCGACGTGCCTCACAAATGCTGTGTGCGAGTCCGTGAAGGCGGAACAGTCCAGCAACGCATCGAACTCGATCGCGGCGCATTCGCTTGCATGCTCGGCGGTCCTGATCGCAAGACCCTCTTGATCGCCGCCGCTCGCTGGTTCGGTATGGATCGCATGGATGACATGGCCGGTACCGGCCAGTTGCTCGCGGCGACGGTGGACATCCCCGGTGTCGGCTGGCCCTGACTGAAGTGCCATTTCAGCGCCGCAGGCAATAGAAAGAATCATTGAATCGTTGATCTGTTGAGCTGGGTGGCCCGATGTTGCCGCCAAGGTGGGCAGCTCTGGGGCGAGAGCGGCGTCGAGCGACTGCTTTTTGGCAGCCACATTGAACGGCGGGTGATGGCCGACTACGGCTGTCCGCATGTTCCTGCCACCGCGGTCAGTATGTCGCGCATTCCTTGCCGGTCCCTGCGCGTAACGAGCCCGATACCGACAGCCAGTTCTTCGCCCTCGACCAGAGACCTGTAGACGACGCCCGCCCGTCTCAATCCAGTGAAAGACTTGGGCAGTAGGGCCACACCGCGTCCGCTGGCCACGTCACTCAGCAGAACGTGATGGTCGGTCGGTTCCCTTAGCTTTGACGGGGCGAAGTCATAGCGCGAGAAGACCTTCTGGCAGTAGTCGTAGAACGCGGGCTGTCGCGCGCGCTCGAACCAGAAGACCGATTCACGCGCCAGGTCTGCGAGACTGACCGCCTTGCGCCTCGCCAGCTGATGTGAGGACTGCATCGCGACCACCATCGGCAGGCGGTCGAGTTCCAAGACATCCAACCCATGCGCATCCGTAGGCAGCGCGACGAAGGCGGCATCCAGTTTGCCGGCGCGAAGCTGGCGTACGAGCCGCGGTGAGGCATCGGACAAGGTTGACACGGCCGTTCCGGGATGGATTGCCTGCATTCGTTGGGCCAGCCCACGGAACCAGGTCGGCTCCACTGCGCTAGTCAGGCCAAGCCGAAGGGTGGCCGGCAAGCCCCGGGTCGCGAGCTCCGCTTCGGCCTCGCGGAGCAACTTCCCGATGCTCCGCGCATAGGGCAGCAGCCTCTGTCCGGCGTCGGTGAGGTTCACCCCTTTCGTGTTGCGGTCGAACAGCCGCGTCCCCAACCGTTCCTCGAGCTCCCGAATCGCCCGACTCAATGGCGGCTGAGACAGGTGCAGTGTCTCGGCCGCTTGGCGAAAGCTCAGCGCGTCTGCGACGGCAAGGAATAGCGCCAGTGCCCGGGAATCCAGGAGGTTTGACATATCAAAAAGGTATCACGAACTTGGTCATTCTGCATACCGGAGGTCGGCCCTACAGTGACCTTCATCAACATTATTGGAGGATGTCATGACCCATTCCCGCCATGCTGCAGCGACCGACACTGTTCGGCGGTACCGAAGTGGAGGTGCTCAATGAACGCTGAACGTTACGAACGCGGCTCGCGCATGTTGACCGCCGTGGACGGCCCAGCGGGCCTGGAAGTGGTCGAGGAACTAGCGAAGTCGTTTCCAGACTTCGCGCGCTATGTGCTTGAATTCCCGTTCGGCGACATCTACGCGCGAGAAGGCCTGGGCTTGCGAGAGCGTGAATTGGCGACGGTCGCGGCGTTGTGCGCACTTGGCCATGCGCAGCCCCAGTTGCGTGTGCATGTGCATGCTGCATTGCACGTCGGCTGCACGCCAGCAGAGGTGGTCGAAGTTGTGATGCAGATGGCGGTCTACGCGGGTTTTCCGGCGGCGCTGAACGGACTGTCCATCGTACGTGAGGTGTTCGCAGAGTCAGGAATTCCGCTCCCACTGGCCTGAAGTCACACCGTCGGATGAACGACCGGTCTTGGCCGAGGCCGTGTGGAAACGCAATTGGCACAACAGTATGCCGAACACGAGACCACAGGTCCCGTCATTGAGCCTGCTGATGCCATCCAGTGCTCATCGCCGCGCGAACGCGCATTCGTCTTGTTCGTGATGTTCTGGACCACCCTCAGCCGTCGTTAAAAGCGCTCACGCCCCCGCCAGCTTCATCGCCTTCATCGTTCTGGTCATGCCCAGGATGGCGATCACCCGCTTGAGGTTGTAAG
>NZ_JBFUBW010000042.1:0-51912 GCF_056405555.1 Variovorax sp. P1_G12
CTTCTTATCGGCTGTATATTTTTAACGATCCGTCAAAACAATCTCTTGTTTTGCTTGCTTCGCTGCGATCAGCGGAGCCTTCGATTATGACACGGTTTTTTAAGAACCGGCAAACTTTTTTCGCTTTCTTTCGTTTTCTACAACCACTTCACTTGGAAGCCGCTGCAGTCTGCGTTTTCTGCGGAGCCTTCGATTATGACACAGTTTTTTCAACTTCGTCAAACCCGAAGGTCTTTTTTCTTCCCGCCTCCCTTCGACTTCCGCAACACCCCTCAGGAGGAATGCCGCATCGCCTTCGTTCAGCGGAGCCTTCGATTATGACTCGTTTTTTCTAACTTCGTCAACCGTCTTCGGCTTTTTTTATCTGCCGCCTGTCTCGATGACCGCGTCTCCCGCAGGAGCCACAACCACCGAGTCACCTCAGCAGAGCCGTCGATTATGGCACGGCTTTCAGGGCTTTCCCTGAGCTCCTCCAACTTTTTTGCAGGACTTCCTGAGGGAGCTTGCTACTGCCGGGCCGTCCGTATGTTGGCTGGCAATGCCTGGGGCCAGCTGGTGCGGAAGGGGTTGATGTCCAGCCCACCGCGCCGCGTGTAGCGCGCATAGACCGCCAGCTGGGTCGGCTGGCAGCGCCGCCAGATGTCCGTGAAGATGCGCTCCGCGCAGGGCTCGTGGAATTCGTTGTGGTTGCGGAAGCTCACTATATATGCGAGCAGGCCCGCCTGGTCGATCGGGGGGCCGTTGTAGCGGATCTGCACGCTCCCCCAGTCGGGCTGGCCGGTCACCAGGCAATTGCTCTTGAGCAGCCGGCTGGTGAGCGTCTCGGTCACGGGCGGCTGCGTCAGGTCGCTGGTCAGCAGCTCGGGCGCCGGCTGGTACTGCGCGCATTCGATGTCGAGGCGGTCCAGATCGAGGCCGTCGAGCTCATGCACAGGCTCCTGGTCGAAGGCATCGGGTGCCAGCAGCTTCACGCCGATACCGGCCGAGCGATCGCTGCCGCGCCATACGGCCTCGCCCAGGTCGGTGCGCAAGCGCTCCCGGACCGCCTGCGCATCCGCGAATACGGTGCTGTTGAAGCTGTTCAGATAGAGCTTGAAGGACTTGCTCTCGATGATGTTGGGCGTCTCGCAGGGAATCGTGAAGTGGGCGATCGCCAGTTGCGGCTTGCCGCGCGCATTGAGCCAGCTCAATTCAAACGCGGTCCAGAGATCGGCGCCGAAGAAGGGCAGTTTGTCGCTCGCGATCCCCATGGCTTCGCGCTGCGTGGCGCGCGCGATCGGGAACAGCAGGCTGGCGTCGTACTGGTCGACATAGGCCGACACGCGGCCCAATTGCGACTGCTCCGGGGTGTTGTCTAGGCTCATGGGCGGCTCTTTGCGTTCTCAAGAAAAGGGAGGATGTGCTGCATGAGGATCTCGTTCACCGGTGGCGGCAGGTCGTGGCCCATGCCAGGAACCGCGACGAAGCGCGCGCCCGGAATGCGTTGCGCCGAGTCCCGGCCACAGGCGATCGGCACCAGCGGATCGGCTTCGCCATGCAGCACCAGTGCCGGACTGGCGATGCGCGGCAGCAGCTCGGCACGACCGCGGTCGGCGACGATCGCGAGCATCTGCCTCACCACGCCGGCCGGTCGGTAGGCGCGGTGCAGGGCGCGCCGGATCCGTTCGGCCACGACCTGGTCGTCCTGCGGATAGGCGGGGCTCTGGATCAGGCGCACCATGCCGAGGCTGTGCGCCACCAGCGCCGCCTCGGTGCGGCTCGGCGGTCGCCGCACCAAGGCCGCGGCGACGTCGGGGCGCGGGCCCGGCAACTTGCGGGCGCCGCTCGAGCTCATGATGCTCACCAGGCTGGCGGTGCGCTGCGGCGCGCTGGCTGCCAGCCGCTGGGCGATCATGCCGCCCATCGACGCGCCGATCACGTGGGCGCGCGCGATGCCGAGCGCGTCGAGCACGCCGAGCGAGTCATTGGCCATGTCCTGCAGGCTGTACGCCGAACGCACCGGCAAGCCGATGCGCCGGCGCACGCTCTGCCAGAGCAGGTTGCCGGCGCCCGCCTCGTCAAAGCCCTGGCTCAGGCCAATGTCGCGGTTGTCGTGGCGCACGACCCGGTAGCCGGCGTCGACCAGCGCCTGCACGAACTCGTCGGGCCAGCCAATCAGCTGCATGCCGAGCCCCATGACGAGCAGCGCCACCGGCCGACCTTCTCCGCCGCTGTCTTCGACTTCGATCTGGATGCCGTTGGCTGTGATCTTCATGGCTCGAGTGTCAGATGAATTCGCGTTCGCGCAGCCACTTGGTCGCGACCCACTTCTCGCCGCAGAGCACAGGCGCGCCGCCGTGCAGGGTGCGGGTGGCCGGGTCCGGCCGGTCGTAGCTGAAGAAGACGCCGGTGCCACGTTTGGGCGCGACCTCGAGACCGACGTCGGGGAAGGTGGTGGCGCCACCCTGCTCGGGCTCGTGCAAATACATCACGAGCGTGGCCACGCGCTGGCCGCCGCGCCGCAGGATGGTCGGCGTGCCGGGCTCGCCCGGGTCGAAATAGTCATAGTGCGGGCGGTACTGGGCACCCGGCGAATAGCGCAGGATCTGCAACCCCTCGCCGAATTCGACCGGCCATCGCAGCAGCGCCGCGATGCGCAGCTCGAGCCGCGCGACGATCGCGTTCTCGCCCCGTTCGAAGAACATGCCGTCGCTGGTTCGATCGACATTGAGGGCTTCACCGCCGGTCTGCGTCTCGACCGTGAGCGACCGCGCGAGGCGCTGGCGCGCCGCGGCGATCAGGCTCTCGCATTCATCGTCGGAAAGCAGGTCGCCGAAGACGATCACCCGGGGCAGCCGCATCGTCTGGAGCACCTGGACGCGGCGATCGCCGGCGTCGACATAGAGCGGAGAGACCGACAGGTCGGGGCCGGGCATGCGGGTGGGCGGAGGCTCGACTGCGCCGCCCCCCGCGACTTGCATCTCGATGCCCTGCAGGGCGACATCGGCTGCGTCGTCGTGCCATCCCGCAGCCCGCATCGAGGCGCGCAAGCTCAGCACCGAATGACCGGCCGCGAGCTGGGCCGCGACCCACTCGAGCAATTCGGGGCTGACCGCCTGGCCCGATTTCATGGGGATTTCCTCCGGAACACCATCCGATCCGGCTTCGAAGCGACGGCGTCGAAGCCATAGCCCTCGAGGTCGAATTTTTCCAGCGCTCCGGGCGTGGCCGCCTTGTGCAGCACGGCCCAGCGCGCCATCAGGCCACGGGCCCGCTTGGCGAAGAAGCTGATGATCTTGTAGCGTCCCGGATCGCCCTTGGCGCCGCTGCCTGCCTTCCACTCCTCGAACACGCATTCGACCACGCGGGCCTTGAGAACGTCCTTGTCGACCGACTTGAAGTATTCCTGGGAAGCCAGGTTGATGACCACCGGCGTGCGGTCGGCCGCCAGCCGTTCGTTGAGATGCGGCGCAATGCGCGGGCCCCAGAACGCGTAAAGGTCCTTGCCCTGGCGGTTGGCGAGCTGCGTTCCCATCTCGAGCCGGTAGGGCTGCAGCAGGTCGAGCGGGCGCAGCACGCCGTAGAGCCCGCTCAGAATGCAGATGTGCTCCTGCGCCCAGGCGAGCTGTTTCTCGCTGAGGGACCTGGCATCGAGGCCGCCGTAGACGTCGCCGTCGAAGGCCAGCGCAGCCTGCTTCGCATTCTTCGCGCTGCCCTTGGAGGCCCACGCCGCGTAACGTGCGACGTTGAGCGCCGACAGTTTGTCCGACAGGTGCATGAGCTCGGCGATCTGTTGCGGCGATTTCTCGCGCAGGATCCCGATGAGTTCGGCCGCGGGACTCCTCGGCCCTTCGAATCGGGCTTGCGTGGCGGGCACCGCATCGGGCACCGGTGTCTCGTAGTCGAGCGATTTGGCGGGGGAAAGCAGGAACAGCATCGCCGAATTATCGGCCGCCCGGGCAAAGGTCCGCGGCGAGCGCACAGCGCGCGCGCAGTCGAATAAAATCCCCCCACCTTCACCCCCACGAGCGGCATCCTGCGGGATGCCGCTCGTCTTTGCAACGCCATGAGCGACACCCTGCCCCAACCCGGCCTCGAGAGCCTTTCCAAATCCTTCGAACCCGTTGCCATCGAGGCGCACTGGGGGCCCGAATGGGAGCGGCGCGGCTATGCGGCCGCCGGTTTCCGCGGCACGCAGAAAGCCAAGGAAGGCGCCGCCTCGTTCGCGATCCAGCTGCCGCCGCCGAACGTCACCGGCACGCTGCACATGGGCCATGCGTTCAACCAGACCATCATGGACAGCCTGGCGCGCTATCACCGCATGGCGGGCGACAACACGCTGTGGGTGCCGGGCACCGACCACGCAGGCATCGCGACCCAGATCGTCGTCGAGCGCCAGCTGCAGGAGCAGAAGATCAGCCGCCACGACCTGGGACGCAAGAACTTCGTGGCCCGGGTCTGGGAATGGAAGCAGCAGTCGGGCAACACCATCACCAACCAGATGCGCCGCATGGGCGACACGGTGGACTGGAGCCGCGAGTACTTCACGATGGACGAGAACCTGTCCAAGGTCGTGACCCAGACCTTCGTGCAACTGTATGAGGAAGGGCTGATCTACCGCGGCAAGCGGCTCGTGAACTGGGACCCGGTGCTCAAGACTGCGGTCAGCGACCTCGAAGTCGAGAACGAGGAGGAGGACGGCTTCCTCTGGCACATCGCCTATCCGCTGGAAGACGGCTCGGGCACGCTCACGGTCGCGACCACGCGGCCCGAGACCATGCTGGGCGACACCGCCGTCATGGTCCACCCCGAGGACGAGCGCTACAAGCACCTGATCGGCCAGCACGTGAAGCTGCCGCTGGTCGACCGGCTGATCCCGGTGATTGCCGACGACTACGTCGACCGCGAGTTCGGCACCGGCGTGGTCAAGGTGACGCCGGCGCACGACCCGAACGACTATGCCGTGGGCCTGCGCCACGACCTGCCGCGCATCGGCGTACTGACGCTGGACGCCACGATCAACGACAACGCGCCCGAGAAGTACCGCGGGCTCGATCGCTTCGTGGCGCGCAAGGCGGTGGTGGCCGATCTTGGAGCGCTGGGCCTCCTGGTCGAAACCAAGAAGCACAAGCTGATGGTGCCGCGCTGCGCCCGCACCGGCGCCGTGGTCGAGCCGATGCTGACCGACCAGTGGTTCGTCGCCATGACCAAGCCCGATGCCAGCGGCCAGTCGATCGCCCAGAAGGCGATCGACGCGGTGCGCTCGGACGAGGTGAGCTTCGTGCCCGAGAACTGGGTCAACACCTACAACCACTGGATGGAGAACATCCAGGACTGGACCATCTCGCGCCAGCTCTGGTGGGGTCACCAGATCCCGGCCTGGTACGACGCCGACGGCAAGGTCTACGTGGCGCGCAGCGAAGAGGAAGCGCAGGCCCAGGCGCCCGGCAAGACGCTGGTGCGCGACGAGGACGTGCTCGACACCTGGTATTCGTCGGCCCTGATCCCCTTCTCGTCGCTGGGCTGGCCCGAGAAGACGCAGGACCTCGATCTCTACCTGCCCTCGAGCGTGCTGGTCACCGGCTACGACATCATCTTCTTCTGGGTCGCCCGGATGATCATGATGACCAAGCACTTCACCGGCCGCGTGCCGTTCAAGCACGTCTACATCCACGGCCTGGTGCGCGATTCGCACGGCAAGAAGATGAGCAAGTCGGAAGGCAATGTGCTCGACCCGGTCGACCTGATCGACGGCATCGCGCTGCCCGAACTGCTCGACAAGCGCACGCAGGGCCTGCGCAAGCCCGAGACGGCGCCGGCCGTGCGCAAGAACACGCAGAAGGAATTCCCGGACGGCATCCCGGCCTTCGGCGCCGACGCGCTGCGCTTCACCTTCGCCTCGCTGGCATCGCTGGGCCGCAGCATCAACTTCGACGCCAAGCGCTGCGAGGGCTACCGCAACTTCTGCAACAAGCTCTGGAATGCCACCCGCTTCGTGCTGATGAACTGCGAAGGCCAGGACTGCGGCTTGAGGGAGCACACCAAGGAAGAATGCGCGGTCGGCGGCCCGGCGCACGGCTACCTGAAGTTCAGCCAGGCCGATCGCTGGATCAGCTCGAAGCTGCAGCGCGTCGAGGCCGAGGTGACCAAGGGCTTCGAGGAGTACCGGCTCGACAACGTCGCCAATGCGATCTACCAGTTCGCCTGGGACGAGTTCTGCGACTGGTACCTGGAGATCGCCAAGGTCCAGATCCAGCAGGGCGACGACGCGCACAAGCGCGCCACGCGCCGCACGCTGATCCGCACGCTGGAGACCCTGCTGCGCCTGGCGCACCCGGTGATCCCCTTCATCACCGAGGAACTCTGGCAGAAGGTGGCGCCGGTCGCCGGCCGCGAGGGCGAGTCGGTGATGATCGCCGCCTACCCGAAGAGCCAGCCCGAGAAGATCGACGAGGCGGCCGAGGCCCACGTGGCCCGGCTCAAGTCGCTGGTCGACGCCTGCCGCACGCTGCGCGGCGAAATGAACGTCTCGCCCGCCACCCGCATGCCGCTCTACGCGGTCGCGGACGACGCCGCGAGCGGCGCCTTCCTGCGCGACGCGGCGCCCGTGCTCCAGGCCTTGGCCAAGCTCAAGGAAGTGAAGGTGTTCGACGACGCGGCGGCCTGGTCGGCCGCGGCCGAGGCAGCACCGGTGGCAGTGGTCGGCGACGTGCGCATCTGCCTGCACATGGAAATCGACAAGGCCGCGGAAAAGATCCGGATCGGCAAGGAGCTTGCGCGCATCGAGGGCGAAATCGTCAAGGTGAATGCCAAACTCGGCAACGAGGCCTTCGTCGCCAAGGCGCCTCCCGCTGTGATCGAGCAGGAGCGCAAACGGCTCGCGGACTTCAGTGCCACGCTCGATCGGCTGCGCGACCAGCTTGTGCGCCTCGGCTGACAGACGGGTGGCTGCAACGGCCTTTAGTATTCGGGTCGGCGCCTCGCGGCGCCGGCCATCCCCTTTCTTCCCCCTGATCTGACGAAAGCCCATGTCCCACACCTCGACGCGCATTCGCAAGGCCGTGTTTCCCGTAGCAGGCTTTGGCACCCGATTCCTGCCGGCCACCAAGGCGCAGCCCAAAGAAATGCTGCCCGTGGTGGACAAGCCCCTGATCCAGTACGCGGTCGAAGAAGCCTATGCCGCGGGCATCCGCGACATGATCTTCGTCACCGGGCGCAACAAGCGTGCGATCGAGGATCACTACGACACCGCCTACGAGCTCGAATCGCAGCTCGAGGCCAGCGGCAAGACGGAATTGCTCAACATCGCACGCTCGGTGATGCCCGACGACATGACCTGCTCCTATGTGCGCCAGCCGCGCATGCTGGGCCTGGGCCACGCCGTGCTATGCGCCGAGCACCTGGTGGGCAACGAACCCTTCGCGGTGCTGCTGGCCGATGACCTGATGGTCGGCCCGGCCGACGGCGAGCCGGTGCTGGCGCAAATGACGCGGGTCTTCGGCCAACTGGGCGGCTCCCTGCTGGCCGTGCAGGAAGTGCCCCTGGAACACGTCAGGCGCTACGGCGTCGTCGCCGGCGAGACGATCGACAACGGCCTGGTCAAGATCAGTCGCATGGTCGAGAAGCCGAAGCCCGAGGACGCGCCTTCGCGCCTGGGCGTTGCCGGCCGCTACATCCTCACGCCGGGCGTGTTCGCCGAGATTCGCAACCAGCCGAAGGGCGCGGGCGGCGAGATCCAGCTGACCGACGGCATCGCCGCGCTGCTCAAGAAGGAATCGGTGTACGCCTATGCCTACAAGGGCACGCGCTACGACTGCGGCAGCAAGGAAGGATTCCTGCAGGCGACGGTCGAACTGGCCCTGGCGCACCCCGAAGTGGGCGGAGCGTTCCGCGACTACCTCAAGAGCCTGGCGCTTTAGGCGGACTGGTCAACGGCTCCAGGAAGCGGACGACCTCCGCGTCGCTGATCGGGGTCAGTTTCAGGTCGAACGCCTCGTTCAGACGTGCGACCAGGGCCTGCGCCCACAGGGTATTCGACACGATGCCTGCGTGGGCGTCCGCGAGCATGGCATGGTGCGCTTCATTCCCCGACGTGTTGGTCACGCGCAGACTTGGCCCGATCACCACCGTCTTGTAGTCGGGTTTTCCTGAGTCGTCGCGCGCACCCCAGTTCGCCTTGAACCATTCGAGGTCGTCGAAATATGCGACCTCCGGCGCGTCGGCCGCCAGGCGGCGGACCGCCGCGTTGAACCCGTCGAGCGCAGCGTTGATGTTCGCGCTTTCGGCCGCCGACTGGAATCGGTCGGCATAGGCTGGATCGTCGGCCTCATTCACGAGCCCGACCAGCAGGATGCGCGTCAACGGATGCGACGCATGAATCAGCGCCACGGTCCGACCGATCTCCTCGGCACAGTAGGCCGCCGTTGCACGCACCTCGGGCGCCGCCGGATCGCGCGCCTGGAGATCGAGCTGCCCTATCCAGTCGCCGAGCCCCATCCGGACCACCACCACGCCGTGCCTCCAGCGCTCCGGCTCCTGATCCATCAACTCGACCAGGCGCCTGGCCTGTCGCTGGCGGCCGGTCAGAAGATCGGCGCAGACTGAGCCTGAGTACGCGAAGTTGTAGAGATAGTCTTCCTTCCTCGGCCACCGGCCACGCTCCAGGCCCAGCCATTCGCGCAACTTCGCCACCGTGGAATGCCGCCCCCAGACACCCCATGGCCCCTGGTCCAGCTCCTGCATGCGCAAGCGCCCCAGCACCTCGGTCCACTGGAATGTGCTCGGGCGCAACTCACCGCCTCGCTCGGGGGAAGAGGCAGGAAAGCCAACGCGATCCTGGTAGGCGTGGCTGTTGGAATCGCCGAGGACCGCGAGGGGGACGGCGCCAGCAGATGCAGCGGTGCTGTCGACGTTCAAAGCCACACCATCGCTCCACTCCATCAAGGCCCACGCGGCGGCCAGTCCCACCAACGCAACCGCCACGACGGCGATGCGAAATCCCGGCTTCATGGCGACTGCGCTTCAGCGGCGGCGCAGCACGTGGATGAAATCGCTGCCGACCGTCTGCTGGTCGACCAGGTCGTTGCCCGTCTGGCGGGCGAACGCCTGGAAATCGCGCACCGAGCCCGGATCCGTGGACACCACCTGCAGCAACTCGCCGCTTTGCATTTCGTTGAGCGACTTCTTGGCCTTCAGGATGGGCAAGGGGCAATTGAGGCCGCGGGTGTCGAGCTCTTTGTGGATGTGCATGGCCGTTCCTTGAAACTGCGACGATTTTAGGAGGCTGGCCTCGGCCACTCGATGAATTCGGGCTCATGCCCCCGCGTACGCAGCCAGTCGGCGAGCGCGTAGCCGGTACCTGCGGGCCAGCATCTGAGCGCGGGCAGGTCGTAGAGACGATAGTCCACCAGCTCGGGCGAGAGCCGGACCTCGCCATCGGCGACCGCGTGATAGGCGATGATGACCTGGTTCATGCGCTTGAAGTCATAGGCCCCGACCAGATTCAGCTCGCTCGCGTCGAGGTTGGTCTCTTCCTTGATCTCGCGCGCGATGCCCTCTTGCGGCGTCTCGCCGGCCTCCATGAAACCGGTGATCAGCGCATACATCTTGTGCGGCCAGGCCGCATTGCGTGCCAGCAGCACCTGCCCGCGGTACTCGATGATGGCGGCCAGCACCGGCGTCGGGTTGTTCCAGTGCGTCCAGCCGCATGCCGGACAACGCAGGCGCGACTTCGGGCCTCCATCCTCGGCGAGTTCGATGTGGGCCAGCGGCGTGGCGCAGTCGGGACAGAACTTGGGTTCGGGCATGTTTCCTCTCAGGTTTCCATCACACAATCGCGCGGCGCGCAGCCCCCCGAAACCGGCACGCCCAAAACCAGGGATACCGGGGAACCGGCTTCGCCGGGCCGCCGGTATCGCCCCCTCGAGGGGGCGGCGCCGCAGGCGCTGCGGGGGTGATTCATATCAAGCCGGAAAGACGCCGGTCGACAGGTAGCGGTCGCCACGGTCGCACACGACGAAGACGATGGTCGCGTTCTCGACCGTCCTGGCGATCTCGAGGGCCACCCACAGCGCGCCGGCGGCCGAGATGCCGCCGAAGATGCCCTCCTCGCGGGCCAGCCGGCGGCACATCTCCTCGGCGTTGTCCTGGCTCACGTTGACCACCTGGTCGACCCGGCTCGGGTCGTAGATCTTGGGCAGGTATTCCTGCGGCCACTTGCGGATGCCCGGGATGCGCGAACCTTCGTCGGGCTGCGCACCGACGATGCGCACCGCCGGATTCTTTTCCTTCAGGAACTGCGAGACGCCGGTGATGGTGCCGGTGGTGCCCATCGCGCTCACGAAGTGGGTGATGCGTCCGCCCGTGTCGGTCCAGATCTCGGGGCCGGTGGTCTCGTAGTGGATGCGTGGATTGTCCGGATTGGCGAACTGGTCGAGCACCCGCCCCTTGCCCTGCTGCACCATCTGCTCGGCCAGGTCGCGCGCGTACTCCATGCCGCCGCTCTTCGGGGTCAGCATCAATTCGGCGCCGAAGGCCTTCATGGTCTGGGCCCGCTCGACCGACAGGTCCTCCGGCATGATCAGCACCATGCGGTAGCCCTTGATGGCCGCGGCCATCGCGAGGGCGATGCCGGTGTTGCCGGAGGTCGCTTCGATCAGGGTGTCGCCGGGCTTGATCTCGCCGCGCTCCTCGGCGCGCTTGATCATCGACAGGGCGGGCCGGTCCTTGACCGAACCGGCGGGATTGTTGCCTTCGAGCTTGCCAAGGATCACATTGCCGCGCTGCGCGTTGGCTGCCGCATCGATGCGCTGCAGCGCGACCAGTGGCGTCTTCCCAATCGCGTCTTCAATCGTCGGATATTGCATGGGCCCACTGTGCCATAATTTTGGGCTTCCTTCCTCCCGTGCCCGGGTGGTGAAATTGGTAGACGCAGGGGACTCAAAATCCCCCGCCGCAAGGCGTGCCGGTTCGATTCCGGCCCCGGGCACCATCGCTTGCCAGCGAAGCAATGCTTCGCGTGATGCCCTCAACCCGAGGCGGCAAGCCAGGCAGCGACGGGCCGCCATGCACATGCATATGCACATGCAGGACGCGCACCATACTCAGCAGGCCGGCTCAAGGTGCACCACGGCAGCCGGCTGGGTGGAGATCGTTGCCGTCGCAGCCGCCAGAGCCTGGGTCAAGTCGGCGGTCAAGTCGTCAACGTCTTCGAGCCCGGCATGGATGCGGACCAGTGGCCCCTGCAAATGCCAGGGACGGGCATTCCGGCGGGGACGATCCATCGGAAGCGCCAGGCTTTCATAGCCCCCCCACGACAGACCGATACCGAACAGCTGCAAAGCGTCGAAGAAGGCAGCCAGGGCAGTGCGATCCATGGGACGCAGCGCAATGGAGAACAGGCCGCTGGCGCCGGTGAAATCGCGCTTCCACAAGGCATGGCCCGGGTCGCTCGGCAAGGCCGGGTGCATGACCTGCTCCACCAGCGGATGCTGGGCCAGAAACTGTGCCAGCCGCAGGCCCGTGGCCCCGTGTTGCTGCATGCGCAGGGCCAAGGTGCGAAAGCCGCGCAGCGCCAGGAAGATGTCATCCGGCCCGATGGTCTGGCCGAAGTCCTGCACCCCCCTTTGCAGCAGGGGCCAGGCGCGCTCGTTCGCAGTGGCCACACCCAGGATCGCATCCGAATGGCCCACCATGTACTTGGTGCCGGCCTGCACGGACACGTCCACGCCATGCGCGAAGGGCTTGAAGAACAGCGGCGTGGCCCAGGTGTTGTCCATGACCACATAGGCCCCGACCTTGTGCGCCTGGGCAGCGATGGCGGGTATGTCCTGCATCTCGAAGGTGCCAGAACCGGGCGCCTCGACAAACACGACTCGCGTGCTGGGGCGCAGCAGGTCGGCGATGCCCGCACCGATCAGGGGATCGTAGAACTCGGCGGTGACGCCGAAGCGGCTCAGCACCTTCTCGGCAAAGGCGCGCGTGGGCCCGTAGACACTGTCGCACACCAGCACGTGGTCGCCGGTGCGCACCAGCGCCAGGATGGCGTGGGTGCACGCAGCCAGCCCCGACGGCAGCACGATGGAGCGGTAGCCTCCTTCCGCGTGCGCGACCAGTTCTTCGAGCGCCGCCGTGGTCGGCGTGCCGAAGCGGCCGTAGGAAGCGTAGGCGTTCTCCGGAGTCTTGCGGCTCTCCCATTCCTGCAAGGTCGAAGAGACGATGGTCGAGCCCCGATAGACCGGCGTATTGACCATGCCGTAGTGCAAGGAGGGCCGGCGGGCCCTGTGGGCCAGAAGGGTGGACGGTTGAAGCGCGTGAGGCATGGGCCAGCAAGGAAGCGTTGAGTTGCTGTCCAGTGTAGAAAAGACGACCCGAAAAAAGCATACAATTTTTCCAAGAAATCGGGATCCATGGAGAATGATCAAACCCCTAAACGTTAAATTATGAGAAAAGTTTTCCCATGGATCGCATTGACAAGTTGATTCTGGAACACCTGCAGCGGGATGCCACCATCTCCCTGCAGCAGCTCAGCGAGGCGGTGCACCTCTCCACCACGCCATGCTGGCGGCGCGTGCAACGGCTCGAGCGGGAGGGCTACATCCTGCGCAAGGTCACCTTGCTTTCCCCACAGAAGCTCAATGTCGGGGTGACCGTTTTCGTCTCCATTCGCACCACGCAGCACGATGACCGATGGATGCAGAAGCTCTGCAAGGTCGTGGCCGGCATCCCGGAGATCGTCGAGTTCTACCGCATGAGCGGCGACATCGACTACCTGTTGCGCGTCGTGGTGCCCGACGTCAGCGGCTACGACGCGGTGTACAAGCGGCTGGTGGGCGCCATCGAACTTTCAGGCGTCTCATCCAGCTTCGCCATGGAGCAGATCAAGTGCACGACCGCCCTGCCGCTGGACTACATCTAGGCTCAGCGCAGTTGGCACCGAAGCAGGCCGAGTTCGCACGCCTTCGGCGAGCTCCGGAGCAAGCACAGGATCGAGCGTGACCCGGCCTGGCGGCGGGAGGCATCAGGCCGGCGCCTCGATGCGCGCGCCCGCGCTGCGATCGCGCGTCACCCAGTTGAAGAGCGGCGTCGCCATCAGCGTCGTGAAGATCGCCATCAGCACCAGGATCGAAAACAGGCCCGGCAGGATCACGCCGGCCTGCAGGCCGATGTTGATGATGATGAGCTCCATCAGGCCGCGCGCATTCATCAGCGACCCGATCGCGAGCGCATCGCGCTGGTTCTCGCCGGCCAACCGGGCCGCGGCCCAGCAGGCGATGCCCTTGCCGCAGAACGAGGCTGCCAGGATGGCCATGGCGCCGAGCAGGATGCCGGGCTCGAACAGCACCGCCAGCCGGGTGTTGAGGCCCGAATAGGTGAAGAACATCGGCAGCAGGAAGATGACGACGAAGGGCTGGAGCTGCTCGCGCAGCTTCTCGGTCAGGACGCCGCGCGGCAGCACCGCGCCGAGCAGGAAGCCGCCGAAGACCGCATGGATGCCGATCGCATCCATCGCGAAGGCGCTCAGGCAGAACAGCACCAGCACGACCGCCAGCAGCGAGCTGCTCAGGGGCGCGTCCGGCCGGACGTGCCGCGCCAGCCGCTTGAGCAGCCGGGAACCGATGAACACCATGAAGAGCGCGTAGCCCACCCCGCCACCGATCGCCGCATAGGCACCGCCCCACGAGCCGCCGAAGCTCGCCAGCACGACCGCCAGGATGCACCAGGCGGCCGCATCGTCGACCGCGCCCGCCGTCAATGCCAGTGTGCCGAGCGAGGTGCCCGCGAGACCGCGCTCATGGATGATGCGCGCCAGCATCGGAAAGGCGGTGATGGCGATGGCCGCCCCGAGGAACAGCGCCGCCTCCAGCGGCTTGGCGCGGGCCGAGAACAGGCCCGGAATCTCGTGCAGCCATGGCGTCAGCGCAAAGGCGAGCACGAACGGCACCAGGATGCCGGCTGCGGACACCGAGGCGGCGCTTCGAAAACGGCTCTTGAAATGGTCGGCGCGGAATTCGGTGCCGACCAGGAACATGTACAAGCCCACCCCGAGCTGGCCCCCGACGTAGAGCATGCCCAGCGTCTCCTTGGGAAACAGGGCGCGCTGCAACTCGGGCAGGAAAAGTCCGAACAGCGAAGGGCCGAGCATCACGCCGGCGATCATCTCGCCCACGACCTGGGGCTGTCCGATCCGGCGCGCCAGGCGGCCGACGAGTTGACAGACCGCGATGATGAGCGCGACCTGCAGGAAGAAATAGACGGAGAGCTGGGTAACTGGCATGCGCCGATTTTGCCGGCCCGCGTTTCGCGCAACGGCTGCCGGATATTTCAGCCGCCCGATCGCAGCCCCGCGGCCACCGTCGGATAGCGCAGCCGCACGCGCAGCTCGCGCTTCAATCGCGTGTTGTCGAGCCGCCGCGATTCGCCCATGAAGCTCAGGAGCGACAAGGGCAGTTGCGCCTGCGCCTCGTGGCGCGCGATGCGCGGCGGCAGCGGCAGGCCGTACAGCCTGGCCGCGAGCTCGATGTAGTCGCCCATCTTGATCTCGCTGTCGTCGCTGGCGTGGAACACGCGCTGCGAGCCGCCGCGCCACAGCGCCGCCACGCAGGCGCGGGCCAGGTCGTCGGCGTGAATGTGGTTGGTATAGACATCGTCCTCGGCGCGCAGCACCGGCGTGCCCCGGCGCAAGCGCTCGCGCGGCGTGCCACCCTCGCGGTCGGGCGCATAGATGCCGGGAATGCGCAGGATGCGCGTGGCGACCCCGGCACGTCCGAGCCAACGCACCGTGCGCTCGGCATCGACGCGGCGGTGCGCGCGCGGCGTATCGGGCCGCACCGCACGCGTCTCTGCGATCAGGGCGCCGCCGCAATCGCCGTAGACCCCGCTGGTCGAGCCGTAGACGAGGGCCGAGGGCAGCGAGCGCAGCCGCAAGGCACGCGCCAGCGCCAGGCTGCGCGCATCGCGCCACCATCGTGCGCCCTCCTCCACGCGGGCCGGCGGGGCCAGATGGAGCACCCGGGTAGCGAGGCCTGAAAGCCGCCGCAGCGACGCCGGCCGGTCCAGATCCGCGACGATCGGCGTGATGCCGGCCTGCCGCAGCAGGGGCACCCGGGCGAGCGAAGAGGTCAGCGCGATCAGCTGCACGCGGCCCCGCAGCAGCCGGGCCGCCCGCAGCCCGACGTCGCCGCAACCGACCACGAGCACGCGTTCGCGCCGGAAGCGCGAGGGCCTCGCACCGAGGGGGCTGTTGATTGAGGGCAAAATCCGTTCTCCCTTTTGAGCAGAGAACGAAGAATACCCATGACCAGCGCAGCGCCGAGCGAAGCGGGCTTTCAGATCACGATCGAACCGAGCGGGCGCCATTTCGTCGCCCTGGCCGACGAAACCATCCTCGCCGCCGGCATCCGCCAGGGCATTGGCCTTCCCTATGGCTGCAAGGACGGCGCCTGCGGCTCCTGCAAGTGCAAGAAGCTGTCGGGCAAGGTCACCCTGGGCCCACATCAGAGCAAGGCGCTCAGCGCCGAGGAGCAGCTGGCCGGCTACGTGCTGACCTGCTGCGCGCGGGCGGAAGGCGACGTGGTGCTCGAATCGCGCCAGGTCACCGAGGCCGGCGCCTTCCCGATCCGCAAGATGCCGGTGCGGGTGCTGGCGCTCGCGAAACAGTCGCACGACGTGGTCCTGCTGCGCCTGCAGCTGCCCGCCGGGGAGCCACTGCAGTTCCATGCCGGACAGTACGTGGAGTTCATCCTGCGCGACGGCACACGGCGCAGCTACTCGATGGCCAATGCGCCGCACACGCTGCAGCAGGCAGGCACCGGGCTCGAGCTGCACATCCGGCACCTGCCGGGCGGCAAGTTCACCGACCACGTCTTCGGCGACATGAAGGAGAAGGAAATCCTGCGCATCGAGGGCCCCTACGGCAGCTTCTTCCTGCGCGAGGATTCCGACAAACCGCTGGTGCTGCTGGCGTCGGGCACCGGCTTCGCGCCGATCAAGGCGCTGCTGGAGCACATGAAATTCAAGGGCATCGAACGTCCGGCGACCCTGTACTGGGGCGGCCGGCGGCCGGAGGATCTGTACATGGACGACTGGGTGCGCACGCAACTGCAGCAGATGCCCAACCTGCGCTACGTGCCCGTGGTCTCCAACGCGGTGCCCGAGGACGACTGGCGCGGCCGAACCGGATTCGTGCACTGCGCAGTCCTGGAGGACTTCGACGACCTGTCGGGCTACCAGGTCTATGCCTGCGGCGCGCCGGTGGTGGTCGATGCCGCGAAGCACGACTATGTCGCGCAGCGCGGCCTGCCGGAAGACGAGTTCTACGCCGACGCCTTCACCACCGAGGCCGACAAGGCCCTGCCCTGAGACACACGCGATGGAATCCATGAAAGCCAGACACTTCCTGCTGACCCTCCTGTCGGCCGCCACCCTGCTGGCCACCGGCCAGGCGAGCGCCCAACAGCGGCCGATCCGGCTGATCGTGCCCTATGCCGCGGGAGGGCCGATCGACGTCACGGCGCGGGTGCTGGCCGAGCGCGTCAAGGACTCGCTGGGCACGGTCATCATCGACAACAAGCCCGGCGCCGGCGGCAACATCGGTGCCGACGCGGTGGCCAAGGCCGCTCCCGACGGCCTGACCATCGGCATCGCGGCCACCGCCACTAACGCGGTCAATCCCTGGCTCTACGCCAGGATGCCCTTCAACGCCGCCACCGACTTCGCTCCGGTGACGCAGATGGTGCGGGTGCCCAACGTGCTGGTCATGAATGCCGAGACCGCGCAGCGCCTGAAGATCAACACGCTGGCCGACCTGATCGCCTACGCCAAGGCCAATCCGGCCAAGCTCAACTACGGCAGCGGCGGCAACGGCAGCGCCGGCCACCTGGCGGGCGAATTGTTCAAGAAGGAAGCGGGCATCTTCGCGGTGCACATTCCCTACAACGGCGGCAACCCGGCGCAGCTTGCGCTGCTGTCGGGTCAGGTCGACTTCAACTTCGACAACCTGGCGACCGCAGCGCCGAACATCCGCTCCGGCAAACTGAAGGCGATCGCGGTCACGACCGCGCAGCGCAGCAGCGCGCTGCCGGAGGTACCGACGGTGGCCGCCACGCTGAAGGGCTTCTCGATCGACACCTGGTGGGGCCTGGTGGCACCGGCCGGCACGCCGCCCGAGGTGGTCGCCAAGCTCAACCACGCCTTCGTCGCCGCGCTCGAATCGCCGGAGACCAAGACCCGCTTCGCATCACTGCTGGCCGAACCGGTGGCCAGCACGCCCGATCAGTTCGGCGCCTTCATGAAGAGCGAACTGGCCAAGTACGAAAAGGTCGTCAAGGCCACCGGCGCAAAGGTCGACTGATCAGCCGCCCGCGGCCGGCGCAGCCAGGCCCGTTGGTGAAACACCGTGGAACCGGCTTTGCCGGGCCACCGGTGTTGCCCCCGGTAGGGGGTGGGCGCCCGGACACGAAGTGCCGGGCAACCTGGGGGCGAGCAACTATTCCCCAAGGTACGCAGCGCGTACCTTGGGGTCGCTGAGCATGATCTTGGCGTCGCCGCTCATGGTGATCAGGCCCGACTCCATCACGTAGCCGCGATCGGCCAGCTGCAGCGCGCGGCTGGCGTTCTGCTCGACCAGCAGCACGGTGACGCCCTGGTCGTAGACCTGCTTCACGACCTCGAAGATCTTGTCGACCATGATCGGCGACAGGCCCATCGACGGCTCGTCCAGCAGCAGCACCTTGGGGCGCGCCATCAGCGCGCGGCCCATCGCGAGCATCTGCTGCTCGCCGCCCGACATGGTGCCGGCCAGTTGCGTGGCCCGCTCCTTCAGGCGCGGGAAGGTCGCGAAGACGCGGTCGATGTCCTTCGCGATCTCGGCCTTGTCCTTGCGGATATAGGCGCCGATCTGCAGGTTCTCGGTGATCGTCATGCGGGTGAACACGCCGCGGCCCTCGGGCACCATCACCAGGCCTTCGCCGACCAGGTCCCAGGCGCCGCGGCCCTTGATGCTCTTGCCGAGAAACTCGATCTCGCCGCCGAGGAAAGGCAGCGTCCCCGTGATGGCCTTCATCGTGGTCGTCTTGCCCGCGCCGTTGGAGCCGATCAGCGACACCAGCTCGCCCTCGCGGACCTCGAAGTCGATGCCCTTGACGGCCTGGATGCCGCCGTACGCGACCTTCACGCCGCTCACTTTAAGTAGAGTCTGTGCCATCTAGTGCCCTCCCGTGCCGAGGTAGGCCTCGATCACTTTTTCATTTCTCTGCACGTCCGCCGGCGTGCCCTCGGCGATCTGCTTGCCGTAGTCGAGCACGGTCACGCGATCGCACAGGCCCATCACCAGCTTCACGTCGTGCTCGATCAGCAAGATGGTGCGGTTGTCCTTGCGGATGCGGTCGATCAGCTCGCGCAGCATCACCTTCTCGGTCGCATTCATGCCGGCGGCGGGCTCGTCGAGCGCGATCAGCTGCGGATCGGTCGCCAGCGCGCGGGCGATCTCCAGCCGCCGCTGGTCGCCGTACGACAGCGTGCGGGCCTTGTAGTCGGCGAACTTGCCGATGCCGACGTATTCGAGCAGCTCGTGCGCGCGCTCGGCGATCGCGGCCTCCTCGGCCTTGAACCCGGGGGGGCGGAAGATCGCGCCGAAGACGCCCGAGTGCGTGCGCACGTGCCGGCCGACCATCACGTTCTCGAGCGCAGTCATTTCGGCGAAGAGGCGGATGTTCTGGAAGGTGCGTGCGATGCCGGCCTTGGCGACTTCGTGGACCGCGGTTGGCTGATAGGGCTTGCCGGCCAGTTCGAAGCTGCCGCTGTCGGGCGAATAGAGCCCGGTGATGACGTTGAAGAAGGTGGTCTTGCCGGCGCCGTTGGGGCCGATCAGCCCGTAGACCTGGCCACGCAGGATCTTGATGCCGACGTCGGAGAGGGCCTGCAGGCCGCCGAAGCGCTTGGAAATGCCGCGGACGTCGAGGATGGTTTCAGTCATGTTTTGCGCCCCTGACTCACGGATTGATCGACATCGGGCGCGAGGCGGCGCCGGGCACTTCATCGGCCGGTGTCTCGATCCCCGGCGCTGCCGCCGGCATGCCCGAGGCCGGCTGCACGCCCCTGCGTGCCAGCGACTTGCCATGCTCCGGCGACGGCCAGAGGCCGCGCGGACGGACCAGCATGATGATGATCATCGCCAGCGCAATGAAGAGCTGGCGCAGGATCGAGGCGTCGAGCCGGCCGCCGGTCATCGCCTGCAGCGGGGCGGCGACATAGCGCAACACCTCGGGCAGCGCGGACAGCAGGATCGCCCCCAGGATCACGCCCGGCAGGTGACCGATGCCGCCCAGCACCACCATCGAGACGATCATCACCGACTCCATCAGGCTGAAGGACTCGGGCGACACGAAGCCCTGGAACGACGCGAACATCGCGCCGGACACGCCGCCGAAGCTGGCGCCCATGGCGAAGGCCAGCAGCTTCATGTTGCGGGTGTTGATGCCCATCGCCTTGGCGGCGATCTCGTCCTCGCGGATCGCCATCCAGGCCCGGCCGATGCGCGAGAGCTGCAGCCGGTGCGAAATGACGATGGTGAAGATCACGAACATCAGGAACAGGTAGTAGTACAGCGTGACCGACGAGATCGTGAAGCCGTCGAACTTGAGCGCCTTGCCCAGGTTGAGGCCCCAGAAGTGCACCGGATCGATCGCCGTGATGCCCTTGGGACCGTTGGTGATGTTGACCGGATGGTCCAGGTTGTTCAGGAACACGCGGATGATCTCGCCGAAGCCGAGCGTCACGATCGCCAGGTAGTCGCCGCGCAGCTTGAGCGTGGGCGCGCCCAGCAACGCGCCGAACAGGCCGGCCACGAGCAGCGCCAGCGGCACCACCACCACCAGCGACACGTGCAGCCCGTTCGGGAACATCGCCTTGATGGCCGGGAAGGTGTCGGTCAGGTGCGGCGATCCCAGCAGCGCGAACAGGTAGGCGCCGATGGCGAAGAAGGCCACGTAACCCAGGTCGAGCAGGCCGGCATAGCCCACCACGATGTTGAGGCCGAGCGCCAGCATCACGTACAAGAGCGCGATGTCGGCGATCCGCACCCAGGCGTTGCCCTGGGTCTGCAGCAGCAGCGGCAGCGCGAGCACCAGCACCGCGCCGACCACGTACAGAATGAGGTTCTTGCTGTTTTTCATGGCGTCCTCCTCAGGCCCGGTCCGCCACGCGCTCGCCGAGCAGGCCGGAGGGCCGCAGCGTGAGCATGACGATCAGCACGATGAACGCGAAGATGTCGCTGTAGTGGCTGCCCAGCACATCGCCGGTGAGCGCGCCGATGTAGCCCGAGCCGATGGCCTCGATCAGGCCCAGCAGGATGCCGCCGACCACCGCCCCGGCGAGGTTGCCGATGCCGCCGAACACCGCCGCCGTGAAGGCCTTGAGGCCCGGAATGAAGCCCATCGCATGCTGCGCGATGCCGTAGTTGGAGGCATACATCACGCCGGCCACCGCCGCCAGCACGGCGCCGATGATGAACGTGGCCGAAATCACCATGTCAGGGCGGATGCCCATCAGGGCGGCGACCCGCGGGTTCTCGGCGGTGGCGCGCATCGCGCGGCCCAGCTTGGTGTAGTTGACCAGCCAGGTGAGGATCGCGAGGCAGATCGCCGTCACGCTGAGGATCATCACCTGGGTCGGCGAGATCACCGCGCCGCCGATGTGGATCGGGGTGGTCGACAGCAGGTTCGGATAGGCCTTGTTGGTCGGCTTCCAGATGATCATCGCCAGCGTCTGCAGCAGGATCGACATGCCGATCGCCGTGATCAGCGGCGCCAGCTTGGGGCTGTTGCGCAGCGGCCGGTAGGCCACCTTCTCGATCACGAAGTTGAGCGTGGCGGCGACCACGCAGGCGATCAGCAGGGCGATCAGCAGAATCAGCCAGCCCGGCGTGCCGGGCATCGACTCCTGCATGAGCCCGATGATGCTCCAGCTGGTCAGTGCCCCGACCATCAGCACTTCCCCGTGCGCGAAATTGATGAGATTGATGATGCCGTACACCATGGTGTAGCCCAAGGCTATCAAGGCGTACATGCTGCCGAGAACCAGACCGTTGATGATCTGCTGCAGCAAGATGTCCATACTAAATTCCCTTTTTATATCGACGCCCTCGAGAGGCGCCCGGCTGGCCCTGCGCACTGATCAAGCGCTGGGGCTCCCTTAGCAAAAAACCCGCCAACATGTGACGACGGCGGGTTTGTGGCGGGATTGTAGTGACGCCAGATCGCCGTTCCAGCGCGTATTCGACGGGGTTTTCCCGCTGGCGGATCGCCAAGCAGGTGGGCCGTGCAAGGGAGTACCGATGCGGCTGCAGCTGCGTATCAGCGGCTGGCGTCCTGGTTGCGTTTTCGCAATTCGCGTAGTTTTTCCGCAATACGGATTTCGAGGCCGCGCTCCACCGGACGGTAGAACGCAGGCGGATCGACGCCCTCGGGCAGATAGCTCTCGCCGGCCGCGAAGCCGCCCTCCTCGTCGTGCGCGTAGCGGTAGCCCTTGCCGTAGTCGAGCTGCTTCATGAGCTTGGTCGGCGCATTGCGCAGGTGCATCGGGACCGGCCGCGTGCCGTCCGACTGGATGAAGGCCTTGACCTCGTTGTAGGCCTTGTAGACCGCGTTGGACTTCGGCGCCACCGCGAGATAGACCACGCACTGGGCCAGCGCCAGTTCGCCTTCGGGTGTCCCGAGCCGCTCATAGACCTCGGCGGCATCGAGCGCCAGGCGCAGCGCACGCGGATCGGCCAGGCCGATGTCCTCGCTCGCCATGCGCACCAGCCGGCGCGCCATGTAGCGCGGATCGGCGCCGCCGTCGAGCATTCGGACGAACCAGTAGAGCGCCGCATCCGGATCGCTGCCGCGCACCGACTTGTGCAGGGCGGAGATGGTGTCGTAGAACTGCTCGCCGCCCTTGTCGTAGCGCCGCAGCCGCTCGCCGAGCACCCGCAGCAGCCATTCGTCCGTGAGGGTGTCGAGCTTCTCGGCGCGGGCCGCCACCGCCAGCGTCTCGAGCGTATTGAGCAGGCGCCTGGCGTCGCCATCGGCATAGGCCACCAGGCGGTCGACGGCCTCGGCGTCGATCGCCGGCACCGCCTGGATGCCCTGCGCCCGCTCCACGATCTTCTTGAGATCGGCCTCGCCCAGAGGCTGCAGCACATACACCGCGGCCCGCGACAACAGCGCCGAATTGACCTCGAAGGACGGGTTCTCGGTGGTCGCGCCGATGAAGGTGAACAGGCCCGACTCCACGTGCGGCAGGAAGGCGTCCTGCTGGCTCTTGTTGAAGCGGTGCACCTCGTCGACGAAGACGATGGTTCGGCGCTGCTCGAGTCCGTCGCGTGCCGAGGTGGCGCGTTCGACCGCGTCGCGGATGTCCTTCACGCCGCCGAGCACCGCGCTGATGCTCAGGAACTGGGCATCGAAGGCATCGGCCATCAGTCGCGCGATGGTCGTCTTTCCGGTGCCGGGCGGGCCCCAGAGGATGCACGAATGCGGCTGGCCGGATTCGAAGGCGATGCGCAACGGCATGCCGGGGCCCAGCAGGTGCTGCTGGCCGATCACCTCGCCCAGGGTGCGCGGGCGAAGTCGTTCAGCGAGAGGTTGGTGGGTGGAGGTGGCCATCCGCGGCCGGCACTACTGGCGGATCACGTCGGCGCCGCTCGGCACCTTGAACTGGAAGGTCCCGGCCGGCAGCGGCGGATTGACCTCGACCTTGCCGAACTTCAGCGCCGAGCGCTGACCGAAGCTGTCCAGGATCTCGAGCGCGGACAGCGCGTCGCCCTGGAAGCCGATCTGCACGCTCTGCAGCTGGCCGTCCTTGCTCTTCGGCGTCGCCTTGACCCATTGCAGCCCGTCGCGCTCGGGGGCGGCCTCGAGCGCGAAATCGGCCTGCAGCGCGCGCAGGTCGGGCGCGGCGGCGATCAGCGCGGCGGGCGTGGACCCGAGCGCCTGCGCCTGCTTGCGCTGCGTGACCTGGTTCAGGTCGGCGTCATAGAGCCACAGCGTGTCGCCGTCGGCGACGATGCTCTGGACAAAGGGCTTCTTGTAGTCGAACCTGAATTTGCCCGGCCGCTGGAACTCGAAGCTGCCGGTCGAGACCTTGGGGCGCGATTCCTGGCCCTCTTTGGGCGGCGCCGTCACGGTCTGCGTGAATTCCGCGCGGCCGGACTTGACCGTCTTCACGAAAGCCTCGAGGCTTTCCATGCCACCGGCCCAGGTACCGCCCGCCACCGCCGCCAGCAAGGCGCCTGCAATCAATTTCTTCATCAACATTCCGTTCCTTCAAGGCCGACAAAACCGGGCCGGTCAGGGGCCCGGCCGGCGCAGCCAGGCCCGTGGGTGAAACACCGCGGAACTGGCTTTGCCAGGCCGCTGGTGTTGCCCCCGGTAGGGGGCTGAGAAGCCGCGGCTCCGAGCCTGCCTGCGCAGGCTTGGACGGCTTCGAAGAGCCGCTGCCTCTGGCAGCGACTCGAGGCAACTACCTGGGGGCGAGCTTATTCCGTCCTTGCCGGCACCAGGATCTCGCGCTGGCCGCTGCCGCTCATCGCGCTCACCAGGCCGGCGTTCTCCATGTCCTCGACCAGCCGGGCGGCGCGGTTGTAGCCGATCTTCAAATGGCGCTGCACCAGCGAGATGCTGGCCTTGCGGTGCTTGAGCACGACTTCGACCGCCTGGTCGTACATCGGGTCCTTCTCGCCGCCGTCGCTGCCGCCCTCTCCCAGCACATCGCCGTCGCCGTCGACCGTGCCGCCTTCGAGCACGCCCTCGATGTAGTCCGGTTCGCCCTGCGACTTCAGGTAGGCCACGACGCGGTGGACTTCCTCATCGCTCACGAAGGCACCGTGCACGCGCACCGGCAGGCCGGTGCCGCTCGGCATGTAGAGCATGTCGCCCATGCCCAGCAACGCCTCGGCGCCCATCTGGTCGAGGATGGTGCGCGAGTCGATCTTGCTCGACACCTGGAAGGCGATGCGGGTCGGGATATTGGCCTTGATCAGGCCGGTGATCACGTCCACGCTGGGCCGCTGCGTCGCCAGGATCAGGTGGATGCCGGCCGCGCGCGCCTTCTGCGCCAGCCGTGCGATCAGCTCCTCGATCTTCTTGCCGACCACCATCATCAGGTCGGCCAGCTCGTCGATCACGACCACGATGTGCGGTTCGCGCGCGAGCGGCTCGGGGCTGTCGGGTGTCAGGCTGAAGGGGTTGTAGATGAACTCCTCGCGCGCCTTCGCCTCGTCGATCTTGACGTTGTAGCCGGCCAGGTTGCGCACCCCCAGCTTGCTCATAAGCTTGTAGCGGCGCTCCATCTCGGCCACGCACCAGTTGAGGCCGTGGGCCGCCTGCCGCATGTCGGTCACGACCGGCGCCAGCAGGTGCGGAATGCCTTCGTAGACCGACATCTCGAGCATCTTCGGGTCGATCATCAGCAGGCGCACATCGCGCGCCTCGGCCTTGTACAACAGGCTCAGGATCATCGCGTTGATGCCGACCGACTTGCCCGAACCGGTGGTTCCGGCCACCAGCACGTGCGGCATCTTGGCGAGGTCGGCCACCACCGGATTGCCGATGATGTCCTTGCCCAGGCCCATCGTGAGCATCGACTTGCCCTCGTTGTAGACCTGCGAGCCCAGGATTTCGCTGAGCCTGATCGACTGCCGCTTCGCGTTCGGCAACTCGAGCGCCATGAAGTTCTTGCCGGGAATGGTCTCGACCACGCGGATCGACACCAGGGAGAGCGAACGCGCCAGGTCCTTCGCGAGACCCACGATCTGCGAGCCCTTGACGCCGGTGGCCGGCTCGATCTCGTAGCGGGTGATCACCGGGCCCGGCGAGGCCAGCACCACGCGCACCTCGACGCCGAAGTCCTTGAGCTTCTTCTCGATCATGCGCGAGGTCATCTCGAGCGTGTCGGGCGAGACGGTTTCCTGGCGTGCCTGCGCGGCGTCGAGCAGGTCGACCTGCGGCAGCTTGCTGTCGGGCAGCTCGCGGAACAGCGGCTTCTGGCGCTCCTTGGCCACCCGGTCGCTCTTGGGCACTTCGGCCAGGGCCGGCTCGATCTGCACCGGCGGCGAGGGCGCGCGGCGCTTGAGCCGCGGAATGATGCGCAGCTCCTCGTCGGGCGCCTCGGGCTCGAGACCCGGGTCGACGGCGGACAGCTCTTCGCGCTCGCGCACCGCCTGCTTGCCCATCGCGATGTCCTGCGCGATCTCGCGCTTTTCGCGCCGCGACTCGAACAGCGAATACAGGCGCGTCCCGATGCGTTCGGCGATCTGGCCCCAGGAGAAGCGAAACACCAGCGCCGAGCCGATCACGCCAGCGGCGATCGCGATCAGCGCCGAGCCGGTGAAGCCCATCCACTTGACACTCGCCGGCCCGACCAGGTAGCCGAGCACGCCGCCGCCGTGTCCCGGCAGGCGGAACTCGAGCCGGTAGAGGCGCGACCATTCGAGCATCGCGCTCGCGCAGAGCAGCAGGATCAGGCCGAACCAGAAGGCGAGACGGCTGCGGTTGAAGGGGCCGCGCGGCGGCTGCTCGCCCGGGGCTTCCTCGCCGCCACGCATCCAGCCGGCCAGGGAGGACAGCCAGACGCGCAGCCCGGCCGCCAGGCACCACCAGACCGAGTAGCCGGCCAGGAAGTAGCTCGCGTCGGCCAGCCAGGCGCCGATGCGGCCGCCCCAGTTCTTGATCTCGCCACCGGTGCCCGACGTCGACCAGGCGGCGTCCGAGGGCGTGAAGCTCAGCATCGCGAGCAGCCAGAACAAGAGCACCACGAACCCCGCGATCAGGGTGATCTCGTGCGCGAAACGCATCGCGCGCAGCCGCACCGGCTGCGCCTCGCCGGCCGAGGCGTTTTGAAGGGTATTGAGCGAATAAGTCATGAAAGGCACGCCGGCCGGCCCGCGACGGCGGGCAGGCTCGGAAAAACTACAACGAAAACGCCCGCGGCCGCGTTGTCAGGGCCGGCGACGTGGTGGCCGGCGCGCTGCGGCGCCGCCGGCCTGACGGTCAGGTGAGCGATGAGAGTCGTTCCTTGACGATCATCGAGCCGTCGGGCTGGGTCTGGACGAAGCCACGCTCCTCCAGATCCTTCATGACGCGGCTTACCATCTCGCGCGAGGCGCCGACCATCTTGGCCAGGTCCTGGCGCGAGATCTTGTCGCGCACCTTGAGGTTGCCCTCGCCATCGTCGACCGCGAACTCGAGCAGCGAGCGCGCCACGCGGCCATAGACGTCCATCAGCGCCAGCGACTCGATCTTGCGATCGGCGTGACGCAGGCGCGCCACCAGGCCGCGCATGATGTTGTAGGACATCGATGAGTTCTCGGGCAGGCAGCGCGCGAAGGCGTCGCGGTCGAGCATCAGCACGTCGGTCTGGATCTCGGTGCGCACCGTGGCCGAATGCGGCTCGTCGTCGATCATGCTCATCTCGCCGACGTAGTCGCCTGGCTGCAGCGTCGCGAGAATGACCTCCCGTCCGCGGCTGTCGGTGCTCATGACACGGGCCCGGCCGGTCAGAATGATGTAGAGGGCATCCGACTTCTTGCCTTGTTCGACCACGACCTCGGCACGCTTGAAGCGCTTCTTGACGATCGCATCGGCGATGCTCGCGGACTGAGCGGGCGTCAGCGCTGCGAACAACGGCACGCGACGGAGCAATTCAAGATTGGACAACATCGACATTCATCAATCCCCGATTCGGCGCGACTCAAAAACCGATGGATTAATACAATCGCGCGCATTGAAAGGAGTCGCCGTACGGGCTTGAACCGAACGGTGATACTCCATATCTATAAACCACCTTGAAAATGTACACGCTGCTGCAGCGTCAATCCTAGGTTTTCTACTCATGCCATCCCAACTGCACACTAAGGTTCTCATTCTCGGCTCCGGCCCGGCCGGTTACACCGCCGCAGTCTACGCGGCCCGCGCCAACCTGGAACCCATGCTGATCACCGGCATGGCACAAGGCGGCCAGCTCATGACGACGACCGACGTCGACAACTGGCCGGCCGACGTCCATGGCGTGCAGGGTCCCGACCTCATGCAGCGCTTCCTGGAGCACGCCGAGCGCTTCAAGACCCAGATCGTCTTCGACCACATCAACAAGGTCGACTTCAGCAAGCGCCCCTTCACCCTCACCGGCGACAGCGGCACCTACACCTGCGACGCGCTGATCATCGCCACCGGCGCCTCGGCCAAGTACCTCGGGCTCGACTCCGAGCAGCACTTCATGGGCCGCGGCGTCTCGGGCTGCGCCACCTGCGACGGTTTCTTCTACCGCGAGCAGGAAGTCTGCGTGATCGGCGGCGGCAACACGGCGGTCGAGGAGGCGCTCTATCTGTCGAACATCGCGAGCAAGGTCACGCTGGTGCACCGCCGCGACAAGTTCCGCGCCGAACCGATCCTGATCGACAAGCTGCATGCCAAGGTGGCCGAAGGCAAGATCGAGCTCAAGGTGCACAACACGCTGGACCAGGTGCTCGGCGACGACTCCGGCGTCACCGGCGTCCGCCTGAAGAACACCCAGACCGGCGCCACCGAGGACCTTCAGCTCAAGGGCTGCTTCATCGCGATCGGCCACCATCCCAACACCGACATCTTCCAGGGCCAGCTCGAGATGAAGGATGGCTACATCCTCACCCGCGCCGGGCTGCAGGGCTTCGCGACCATGACCAGCGTGCCCGGCGTTTTCGCCGCCGGCGACGTCCAGGACCATGTCTACCGCCAGGCGATCACCAGTGCCGGCACCGGCTGCATGGCAGCCCTGGACGCTCAGCGGTTTCTGGAGCAATAGGCTCGCCCCCAGGTTGCCCGGCACTTCGTGTCCGGACGCCCACCCCCTACCGGGGGCAACACCAGCGGCCTGGCGAAGCCAGATCCGCGGTGTTTCACCAACGGGCCTGGCTTTGCCGGCCCTTCGCTGTGCGCTTTGGCATATAATCCAAGGCTTTGCCGAATTTGACGCCCTGCGTCGGTCGGTGATATCGGGGTACCGCCACCCGTTTCTGGCGAGGTCAAGCTGCAAACCACCCACGCAACCCTGCTGCGTTGCTTTGGTGCCAGCTGTTCAAGAAAGAGTGTCCACATGGCACGCGTCTGCGAAGTCACGGGCAAAGGCCCGATGGTCGGAAACAATGTTTCCCACGCCAACAACAAAACCAAGCGCCGGTTCCTGCCGAACCTGCAATACCGTCGTTTCTGGGTCGAAACGGAAAACCGCTGGGTTCGCCTGCGGGTTTCGAGCGCTGCCCTGCGCCTGATCGACAAGAACGGCATCGACGCCGTGCTCGCAGACCTGCGCGCACGCGGCCAAGCTTAAGGAGCTGAATCATGGCAACGAGCAAAGGCGGACGCGAAAAGATCAAGCTGGAATCCACCGCGGGTACCGGCCATTTCTACACGACCAGCAAGAACAAGAAGACGATGCCTGAAAAGATGTCGATCATGAAGTTCGACCCGAAGGCGCGCAAGCACGTCGAGTACAAGGAAATCAAGCTGAAGTAATTCAGCCTGAACCCATAAAAAACCCGCTGCGATCCAGCGGGTTTTTTGTTGCCTGCCCTTTCCTCCTACTCTCGGCAGGCATGAAAAAGCCGGCTCGAAGGCCGGCTTTTGGAGGAGCCGAAGCTCTGGTCAGGCGCGAGCGCCACGCAGGCGCGTCGAGAACTCGCGCAGGCCCGCAATGCCACTGGCTTCTGCGCGGTGGCACCAGGCAGCCAGGTCGGCAGCCAACTGCTCGCGCGACTGCGACGTGTTGAGCCACAGCTGGCGCAGCTCTTCGCGCATGGTCACCATCTTGTCGAGCACCGGATGGGCCGCACGGGCCTGGACCAGGTCCGAACGCACGGCGGCCGGCACCTTGTCGTCGTCGCGGTGCAGCCAATTCTTGGCCGCCTTCAGTACCGACAGGTCGGCACCCTTGGCCTTGAGCTGGTCCAGCTCATCGCGGGTGGCACGGCGCATTTCGCGCGCATAGCCGGCCATCACTTCGTAGCGGTTGGCAATGACGGCCTCGAGGGTCTTCTCGTTGGCGACAGGCACCACGTCACCCATCTGCAGCTTCGGCGGCAGCTTCTTGACCTTGGCCCAGCCGATCTTCTGCATCAGGCTGATGTAGACCCAGCCGATGTCGAACTCGTACTTCTTGACCGAGAACTTGGCCGAGGTCGGGTAGGTGTGGTGGTTGTTGTGCAGCTCTTCGCCGCCAATGATGATGCCCCACGGGACCAGGTTGGTGCTGGCATCCGCAGCTTCGAAATTGCGATAGCCCCAGTAGTGGCCGATGCCGTTGACGATGCCGGCAGCCCAGAACGGGATCCAGAGCATCTGGACGGCCCAGACTGTCAACCCAAGCATGCCGAACAGCGCGACGTTGATGATCAGCATCAGGCCGACACCCTGCCAGCTGTAGCGCGTGTACAGGTTGCGCTCGATCCAGTCGTCGGGCGTGCCGTGGCCGAAACGCTCCATCGTTTCCTTGTTCTTCGATTCCTTGCGGTACAGCTCGGCGCCGCGCCACATGACTTCGTCGATGCCCTTGACCTGCGGGCTGTGCGGGTCGTCGACCGTTTCGCACTTGGCGTGGTGCTTGCGGTGGATGGCCACCCACTCCTTGGTCACCATGCCGGTGCCCAGCCAGAGCCAGAAGCGGAAGAAATGCGAGGGAATCGGGCCCAGGTCCATGGCCCGGTGCGTTTGCGTCCGGTGCAGGAAGATCGTGACCGCCGCGATCGTGATGTGCGTGGTGACGAGCGTGTACAGCACGACTTGCCACCATGCGAGGTCCCACAAGCCGTTTCCGAGCCAGTCGATGGCCGCGCTCAGTACGGCAGAGTCAGGAAGCAACATTGAGTTCAGTACTCCATGGCCGCACGAAGGTGCAGCCTTCAGGTAACCAGTGATTTTAAAGGTTCGAGCCTGAAAAGGGGCTTAAATCCTTGATTCACCGCAACTCTTACCCTTTCTTTGGAGCCTGGAGCCTATTTCCGGTTCCACACGGCGGCAAAAAAGCCGTCGGTGGCGTGGCGATGGGGCCAGAGCCGCAGGTAACGCGTCCCGCGCTCGCCGCCAGCGCACAGGGCTTCGGCGCCCGCCACCTTGAGGCCGGCCAGCAGTTCCGCGGCATCCTGGGGTTCGAAATCCGGATTGGCGGCAGCAAAGGCCTCGGCGATGGCCTCGTTTTCCTCCGGCAGCACGCTGCAGGTCGCATAGACCAGCCGGCCGCCCGGCTTCACCAGCCGCGCCGCGCTCTGCAGGATCGCGGTCTGCTTGGCCGTCAGCTCCTGCACCGACTTCGGCGACTGGCGCCATTTCAGGTCCGGGTTGCGCCGCAGGGTGCCGAGGCCCGAACAGGGCGCATCGACCAGCACCCGGTCGATCTTGCCGGCCAGCCGCTTGATGCGGTCGTCGCGCTCATGGGCGATCGCTGCCGGATGGACGTTCGACAGACCGCTGCGCGCCAGCCGCGGCTTCAGGGCGTCGAGCCGGTGCGCCGAGGTGTCGAAGGCATACAGCCGGCCGGTGTTCCGCATGGTGGCGCCGATGGCCAGCGTCTTGCCGCCGGCACCGGCGCAGAAATCGACCACCATCTCGCCGCGCTTGGCATCCAGCAAAAGCGCCAGCAACTGCGAACCCTCGTCCTGCACCTCGACCGCGCCGCGCGTGAACGCGTCCAGCTTGTTGAGCGCCGGCTTGCCGTCGATGCGCAGGCCCCAGGGCGAGAACGGCGTGGCGACCGCCCGGATCGCCGCCTTGGCCAGTTCCTTCTGCACCTCGGGCCGCTTGTCGGTCAGCGCGTTGACCCGCAGGTCGAGCGGCGCCGGCTGCTGCAGGCTTTCCACCAGGGGCCAGAACTGGTCCCCGAGCTGCGCCTTGAGTGGCGCCACCAGCCATTCGGGCAGGTTGTGTCGATGGCGTTCGAGCAGGTCGTCCTGCTTGACGGCGTCGCAGTTGTCGAGCCAGCGCTTCTCGGTGTCGTTGAGTGCGCTCTTGAGGAAGTCGCGCGGGCCGTAAAAGCCCAGGATCGCCATCCGGCGCTCCTTGGGGCCGCTGCCGGAAGGCGACAGATGATCGAACAGGAGCTTCTTGCGCAACACCGTGTAGACGGTTTCCGCCAGGGTGGCGCGCTCGCGCGGGCCGAACTCGCGGTGGTCGCGGAAGAAGCGCGAAACGACCTGGTCGGCCGGGTGATCGAATTTCAGAACCAGGCCGACCAGGTCGGCGGTGGCGTCAAGCAGGGCTTTGGGGTGCATGACCCCATTGTCTCAGTCGTGGCCGATCGGGTCTCAATCGACGGTGCGGGCCCAGATCGCGCCGAAGGTCTGGCGCTCGATCTGCTCCAGCGTCGGCGAATGGCCGGCCCACAGCACCAGAGCGGCGCCCGGCAGGCTCAGGGTCTGCTCGAGCTGTCGGCACAGCTGCCAACGCTCGTCGTCGCCCAGGAGCGGCAGCTCGAGGAAAACCACGTAGGCGCGTCGCCATGGAAATTCGCGCAGGTTCTTGCGCACCAGCCAGGCCCGCGAGACCGGGCTGCAGCGCACCAGGTCGGCCCGCAACTCGCCGAGTTCGAATTCGCTCAGGTCGTGGCGGCTGATCTGGCTGAAGAAAGGGGTGGCAGTGATTTCATCCCAGGCGCGCTGCTCGGCCTCCTCCGCCGTCTTGGCCCGATCGCGCCAGAGCTTGAGCGCACGTTCGTCGTGGCCGCCCGCATCCGGGTCCTCGAGCAGCGCGACCGCGGTCTTGGCAGCCCACCAGCGGCTGGCCACGCTCGATTCGTGCAGCCGCTCGAGCACCGCGAGCCGGGCGCCGCGATCGCGGGCCGGCAGCAACTGCGCCAAGCCGCGCAAGGCCCCCGGGTGGTTTTCGGTGAACTGCAGGGCACGCTCATAGTGCCCACGCACGTCGGCCGCGGCATCGATTCGGCGCGAGCAGTCGGCCCACTCGACCATCTCGTCGGCGTTGTTTCGGCCGGCGCTGGCCGCGAGGACGGCAACGCGCTCGCGCACCCGCACCAGATAGGCGTGATGCTGCTTCCAGTCATTGACGTGCGCGCGGCGCCAGTCGTCGTCGAAATGCGCGATCCACCGGGGCGCATCGGCAAGCAGGCCCAGCGCCGATTTGGCCGACCAGGCCGGCAGGCCGGGCCTTTCGTCGAGCGCTTCCAGGCGGTCCCGCAGCACCGGGTGCGTATCGTCGACATCACTGACGCAGCGCAGCGCGCCACGCAGCGCCGAGCGCGCGAAGTCCGGGGCGACCGGCACGCACAACTGCGGCGCCAGCGCCGAGAACGGGCCGACCGGGATCGGCTCGTCGACCGCCAGCGACCAGTGCGCGGGCCAGAATTGCTCGGCGTACCAGGCGCTCTTGACCACGATCTCGGTCAGCGCGCCGGCCACCACCCGCGTGCCCAGCAGCCGGGCCGCGACGCGGTCGGCCTCGTATTCGTCCTGGCGCGCCAGCGCGAAGGTCTTGGCGGCGAAGCGCGGAAAATACCAGCGGAAGAAGGCCTGCGAGGCGAAAGCCATCACGCCGTTGTCGCGCTGCAAGCTGGCGTCCAGCTTGAGCCACGACATCCGCGTGCGATAGATCCACGCGCTGAGCTTGCCGTGGTTGCCGCGCAGGTGTCCGTACTCGTGCGCCAGCACCGACAGCAGGCGCCTGCGATCCAGCGCCATCAGCAGCGGCAGGCCGATGCTGAGATGGTTGACCGCGCCGCCGAAGAGCCCGAAGCGCGGTATCTGGCGGATGCTGGCGTTGAAGTCGCTGTCGAGGAAGACCCGGTGCACCGGCGGGCCGTCGATGCGCTTGCGGATCCGGTCCAGCGCCTCGAACAGTGCCGGCGCATCGTCCCGCTCCAGCGGCACGCCCTCGGGCTCATCGAGGGGCACCCACAGCGCGCGCAGCGTGGCCCACATCAGACCGAGCGCGAACAGCAGCAGCCAGCCGCGCGTGAAGTCGAATCTCCCTCCCTGTCCGAGGCCACCGACCACCCAGGCGATGATGCCGATCGCGAGCGCCAGGCAGGCGATGACCCAGAGATAGCCCAGGGCGGCGAAGACCGCGACCCCGCGCCGGTAGCCGCGGCTGTCGTCCGCGCTGGCATGCTCGCTCAGGCGCACGAGATGAACAAAATCTGCCCTCTCCATCCCGACCTTTCAGTTCCTTGAAGGAAACAACCGCATGAACGACGACGACCTGCCACCCCTGATCGAGACGCCCCCCGGCCGCTACCGCCACTACAAGGGCGGCGAGTACGACGTGCTGGGCACGGTGCGCCACAGCGAGACGCTGGAGCCGATGACGCTTTACCGCGCGCTCTACGGCGAGCGCGGACTCTGGGTCCGCCCGGCCGCCATGTTCGGCGGCCGCGTGGAGATCGACGGCTCGTCACAGTTGCGCTTCACGAAGCTCGACCAGGAAAAATGACCCCTGGCGGATTGTGTCATTTTGTTTCCACAAGCCAGGCCGCAATTGCTTGCGGGTAAACCCGGTGTTCGTGGACCAAGACACGCTCCGCCAGCGTCGCTGCGGTGTCGTCGGGCAGCACCGGCACCACCGCCTGCGCCAGGATCGGTCCATGGTCGAGTTCCACCGTCACTTCGTGCACCGTGAGCCCTGCGACCTTGCAGCCGGCCTCGATCGCGCGCTGGTGGGTATGCAGGCCGGGGAACGCCGGCAGCAGCGACGGATGGATGTTGAGCAGCCGGCGCGCATAGCGGGTCACGAAGCCGGGCGTCAGGATGCGCATGAATCCCGCCAGCACGACCAGCGCCGGCGCATGCATGTCGATGGCTTCGGCCAGGGCGGCATCGAAGTCCTCCCGGCTAGCGAAATCCTTGTGCGAGACGACTGCGGTCGAGATGCCCTTGGCACGGGCGAGCGCCAGCCCCGGCGCGTCCGCCTTGTTGCTGATGACGGCGGCGACGCGGGCATCGAATCGGGCCGCCCAGCGCTCCTGCTCGGCGGCCCGCACGATGGCCGCCATGTTGGACCCGCCGCCGGAGATAAGGATCACAATGTTCTTCATGGGACGCGGGATTATCCGTGCTGCCTTTTCGTGGTCCGTGTTGTCACGACGCGGACACCCCGAAAGCGCACGACCGTGCTAAAACCGGCGGTTCCGGAGACACGCCGCGCCCGCGGCGGTTCGATCAACACAGCGAGGCACGCATGGATTTGAGCTTCACGCCCGAAGAACAGAAGTTCCGCGAAGATATTCGCGCCTGGGTCAAAGAAAACCTTCCCCAAGACATCTCGCACAAGGTGCACAACGCGCTCGAACTGACGCGTGACGACCTGCAGCGATGGGCGAAGATCCTCGGCAAGAAAGGCTGGCTCGGCTATGGCTGGCCGAAGGAATTCGGCGGCCCCGGCTGGACCGCGGTCGAGAAGCACCTGTTCGAGGAAGAGGCCGCGCTGGCCGGTGCGCCGCGCATCATCCCCTTCGGCCCGGTGATGGTGGCGCCGGTGATCATGGCCTACGGCAATGCCGAGCAGCACAAGCGCTTCCTGCCCGGCATTGCCAGCGGCGAAGTCTGGTGGAGCCAGGGTTACAGCGAACCGGGCTCCGGCTCGGACCTGGCCTCGGTCAAGACCAAGGCCGAACGGCAGGGCGACAAATACATCGTCAACGGCCAGAAGACCTGGACCACGCTCGGCCAGTACGGCGAATGGATCTTCTGCCTGGTGCGCACCAGCAATGAAGGCAAGCCGCAGACCGGCATCAGCTTCCTGCTGATCGACATGAAGTCGCCGGGCGTGACGGTCCGCCCGATCAAGCTGCTCGACGGCGGCCACGAGGTCAACGAAGTCTTCTTCGACAACGTCGAGGTGCCGGCCGAAAACCTGATCGGCGAGGAGAACAAGGGCTGGACCTACGCCAAGCACCTGCTCTCGCACGAACGCACCAACATCGCCGACGTCAATCGCGCCAAGCGCGAGCTCGAGCGCGTCAAGCGCCTGGCCAAGAGCGAAGGCGTCTGGGAAGACGCCCGCTTTCGCGACGAGATCGCCAAGCTCGAGGTCGACGTCGTCGCGCTCGAGATGCTGGTGCTGCGCGTGCTGTCGGCCGCCACCTCGGGCAAGAACTCGCTCGACATCGCGGGCCTGCTCAAGATCAAGGGCAGCGAGATCCAGCAGCGCTACTCCGAGCTGATGATGCTGGCCGGCGGCCCCTATTCGCTGCCGCTGATCCGCGAGGCGATGGAAGCCGGCTGGCAGGGTGACTTCCCGGGCGGCCATCCGCAGCTGGCACCGCTTTCGTCGACCTACTTCAACATGCGCAAGACCACCATCTACGGCGGCAGCAACGAAGTGCAACGCAACATCGTCGCGCAGACCGTTCTCGGCTGAAGCCGTAGAACGGCCCGCGCGACGCGCTGAATGTTTGACTCCCCCGCACCCCCTCCGGGAGGGGGCTCCAGCGAGGCTTACGCAAGGATTTGACATGGACTTCAATTTTTCGGATGACCAGCAGCAGCTTCGCGACGCGGTCGCCAAGTGGGTCGAAAAGGGCTACGGCTTCGAGCGCCGCCGCGCCATCGAGGCCGCAGGCGGTTTCTCGCGCGAGGCTTGGGACGAACTGGCCGAACTGGGCCTGGGCGGCCTCTACATCCCCGAGGACGAGGGCGGCCTGGGCATGGGCCCGGTCGAAGGCATGGTCGTGATGGAAGAGCTGGGCCGCGGCATCGTGCTCGAGCCGCTGGCGCAATCGTTCATCGCCGGCGCCCTGCTCGCCGGCCATGCCGACGCCGACACCAAGGTCAACTGGCTGCCGCGCATCGCAGGCGGCCAGGCGCTGGTGGTGCTGGCCTACCAGGAACGCAAGGCGCGCTACCGGCTCGACGTCTGCGAGGCCAAGGCGCAGAAGGCCGGCAATGGCTTCACCGTGCACGGCACCAAGAGCCTGGTGCCGGCCGGCGACGAAGCCGACGCCTTCCTGGTGCCCGCGCAACTCGACGGCAAGATGGCCCTCTTCCTGGTCGAGCGCGCTGCCGACGGCGTGGCGGCACGCGGCTACGGCACCCAGGACGGCAGCCGCGCGGCCGAAGTCGTGTTCGACGGTGCGGCCGCCACGCTGGTCACCCGTGACGGCCTGGCCGCACTCGAGTACGGAGTCGACATCGGCATCGCCTCGACCTGCGCGGAAGCCGTGGGCGTGATGGACCAGACGCTCGCGGTCACGGTCGACTACATGAACACGCGCAAGCAGTTCGGCGTCGCGATCGCCACCTTCCAGGCGCTGCGCCATCGCGTCGCCGACATGAAGATGCAGCTCGAACTGGCCCGCTCGATGAGCTACTACGCGAGCCTGAAGCTCAATGCCCCGGCCGCCGAACGCCGCCAGGCCATGGCCCGCGCCAAGTACCAGCTCGGCGTCTCGATGCGGTTCGTGAGCCAGCAGTCGGTGCAACTGCACGGCGGCATCGGCGTGACCGACGAATACATCGGCAGCCACTACTTCAGAAAGCTCACGCAGCTCGAGATGAGCTTCGGCGACAGCATGCACCACCTGGGCGAAGTGTCGGCCCGCATGCAAGATACGGCGGGCGTCTTCGCCTGAACTGTTGCTCGCCCCCAGGTTGGGCTCACTTCGTGTAGCCCGCCCACCCCCTACCGGGGGCAACACCTGCGGCCCGGCAAAGCCGGTTCCGCGGTGTTTCACCAACGGGCCTGGCTTCGCCGGCCGCAGACCGCAGCGTTGCTTTGGCTTCGTCAGCCGTGCAGGCGGGAGCTTTGCGGCAGGTGCGCCATCAGGAACTCCATCTGGTCGGCCAGGATCCGGCGGTTGCGCAGGATGAAGTCTTCCCACAGGCTGGGCACGTAGGGTGCGTAGAGCAGCGCCATGCCGGCCTGCTCGGGCGTGCGGCTGCTCTTTCTGTGGTTGCACGGCCGGCAGGCCGTGACCACGTTCATCCAGGTGTCGATTCCCTTTTGAGCGAACGGGATGATGTGCTCGCGCGTGAGTTCGTCCTCGCTGAAGTGGCCGCCGCAGTAGGCGCAGACGTTGCGGTCGCGCGCGAACAGCTTGCCGTTGGTCAGGCCCGGGCGCTGCGTGAAGGGATTGATGCGCGGCACGCCCTTGGTGCCGATGATGCTGTTGATCGCGATCTGCGACTGCTGGCCGGTGACCGCGTTGTGGCCGCCCCGGAACACCGCCACCTGCGCGCCCACCTCCCAGCGGACCTCGTCGGAGGCATAGTGGATCACCGCCTGCTCGAGCGAAATCCACGATTGAGGCAGCCCTTGGGCCGACAGCTTCAAGACCTTCACACACGTCTCCTCTGATCAGAGAAACCACGGAAAGACCGATCACCGGCGCGCGGCCAGCGCACTTGCGCGCACCGCACTGCGTCACAATATACCGGTTTTGTGACAAATGGCCCTGACGTGCCCATTCCATGGGCACGAAGTGCTATCAAAAAGATACCAAACGATGCAGGTCTTCCGGGGATTTCGGCATCCGGGCGTGGCTCCGGCCTGCGCCCTGACCATTGGCAATTTCGACGGTGTGCACCGTGGTCACCAGGCGATGCTGGGGCTGCTCAATACCGAGGCGCGCCTGCGCGGACTGCCCAGCTGCGTGCTGAGCTTCGAGCCGCATCCGCGCGACTACTTCGCCGCGCTCAACCGGCGCCCCGAACTGGCGCCGGCGCGCATCGGCACCCTGCGCGACAAGCTCACCGAACTGGCCGCGGGCGGCGTCGCCCAGACCATCGTGCTGCCCTTCGATGCCCGGCTGGCCTCCCAGACGCCGGAAGAATTCATCCAGCACGTGCTGATCGAGGGCCTGGGCGCGCGCTACGTGCTGGTCGGCGACGATTTCCGCTTCGGCGCCAGGCGCGCCGGCGACTACGCGATGCTCGACCGTGCCGGCGACCAGCACGGCTTCGACGTCGCGCGCATGAACAGCTACGAGGTGCATGGCCTGCGGGTCTCGAGCTCGGCCGTGCGCGAGGCGCTGGCCGAAGGTCGGATGGCCGATGTCCAGGCGCTGCTGGGCCGGCCCTACGCGATTTCCGGCCACGTGGTCCACGGCCGCAAGCTCGGCCGCGCGCTGGGCGCCTCGGCGCCGGGCCGCGACGATGGCTTCCGCACCCTCAACCTGCGCTTCAAGCACTGGAAGCCGGCCGCCAGCGGCATCTTCGCGGTGCTCGTCCACGGGCTGTCCGAGGCGCCGCTGCCGGGCGTCGCCAACCTCGGCGTCAGGCCCTCGCTCGACGCCAACGACGTCAACGCCGGCCGGGTGCTGCTGGAGACCCATTGCCTCGATTGGCCGGCCCAACTGGGCAGCGAAGGGGCCTACGGTAAAATCGTGCGCGTGGAACTGCTGCACAAACTGCACGACGAATTGCGCTACACCAGCCTCGAGGCCCTGACTGCGGGCATCGCGAAGGATGGCCGCGACGCGCGCGCCTTCTTTGCCTCCACGCACGCCGAGACCCATCGCCAGACGACGCGCGACCGAATTTAGAGCGGAACCCTCGCTTTCCGCCGCGTTCGGCCGCCTTGGGATGCAAGGGGCCGCATGCCCCCCTCGATCCCCGAGCGCTGCCAGGCAGCGCAGATTTCTGGAACCCCCATGGCTGACAACAAGACCGACGGCGCCAACGACTACCGCGCCACGCTGAACCTGCCCGACACCCCCTTCCCGATGCGCGGCGACCTGCCCAAGCGCGAGCCGGGCTGGGTCAAGGAGTGGAACGAGGAAGGCCTCTACCAGCGTCTGCGCGACGCCCGCCACGGCGCGCCCAAGTTCATCCTGCACGACGGCCCGCCGTACGCCAATGGCCAGATCCACATGGGCCACGCGGTGAACAAGATCCTGAAGGACATGATCACCAAGGCGCGCCAGCTCGAGGGCTTCGACGCGCTCTACGTACCAGGCTGGGACTGCCATGGCCTGCCGATCGAGAACGCGATCGAGAAGAAGTACGGCCGCAACCTGAGCCGCGACGAGATGCAGGCCAAGAGCCGCGCCTACGCGACCGAGCAGATCGCCCAGCAGATGGTCGACTTCCAGCGCCTGGGCGTGCTGGGCGAGTGGGACCATCCGTACAAGACCATGGATTTCGCCAACGAAGCGGGCGAGATCCGCGCCTTCAAGCGCGTGATCGAGCGCGGCTTCGTCTACCGCGGCCTGAAGCCGGTGTACTGGTGCTTCGACTGCGGCTCCTCGCTGGCCGAGTTCGAGATCGAGTACGCGGACAAGAAGTCGCAGACCCTCGACGTCGCCTTCAAGGCGCACGACCCGGCCAAGCTGGCCGCCGCCTTCGGCCTGCCTGCGCTCGCCAAGGATGCCTTCGCCGTCATCTGGACCACCACTGCCTGGACCATCCCGGCCAACCAGGCGATCAACCTGAACCCCGAGCTCGACTACGCGCTGGTCGACACCGAGCGCGGCCTGCTGGTTCTCGCGGCGTCCCTGGTCGAGATGTGCATGAACCGCTATGCGCTCGACGGCACCGTGCTGGCCACGGTCCAGGGCGAGAAGCTCGGCGGCCTCGAATTCGAGCATCCGCTGTACGACGTCGATGCCGGCTACCGGCGCCTGTCGCCGGTCTACCTGGCCGACTACGCGACCGCCGACGACGGCACCGGCCTGGTCCATTCGTCGCCGGCCTATGGCGTGGACGACTTCAACTCCTGCATCGCGCACGGCGTGGCGTACGACGACATCCTGAATCCGGTGCAGGGCAACGGCTCGTACGCGCCCGATTTCCCGCTGTTCGGCGGCCAGAACATCTGGAAGGCGGTGCCCGTCATCATCCACGCGCTGCGCGATGCCGGCCGCCTGCTGGCGACCGAGGTCATCACCCACAGCTACCCGCACTGCTGGCGCCACAAGACGCCGGTGATCTACCGCGCGGCGGCCCAGTGGTTCATCCGCATGGACGAGGGCGAAGGCGTGTTCACCAAGGACAAGGCGCCGCAGACGCTGCGCCAGACCGCGCTGGCCGCGATCGAGCAGACCAGCTTCTATCCGGAGAACGGCAAGGCGCGGCTGCACGACATGATCGCCAACCGGCCTGACTGGTGCATCAGCCGCCAACGCAGCTGGGGCGTGCCGATCCCGTTCTTCCTGCACAAGGACTCGGGCGAGCTGCATCCGCGCACGATGGAGATCCTCGACCAGGCCGCGGCCATCGTCGAGCAGGGCGGCATCGAGGCCTGGAGCCGCGTGACCACCGAGGAGATCCTCGGTGCCGAAGACGCGCCGCTGTACACCAAGAGCACCGACATCCTCGAGGTCTGGTTCGACTCGGGCTCGACCTTCTATCACGTGCTGCGCGGCACCCACCCGAACGTGCACCACGAGAGCGGCCCCGAGGCCGACCTGTACCTCGAAGGCCATGACCAGCATCGCGGCTGGTTCCACTCGTCGCTGCTGCTCGCCAGCGCGCTCGAAGGCCGCGCGCCCTACCGCGGCCTGCTGACGCACGGCTTCACGGTCGACAGCCAGGGCCGTAAGATGAGCAAGTCGCTCGGCAACGGCATCGACCCGCAGGAAGTGAACAAGAAGCTCGGCGCCGAGATCACGCGCCTGTGGGTGGCCGCGAGCGACTACTCGGGCGACATTGCGGGCGACGACAAGATCCTGGCGCGCGTGGTGGACGCCTACCGCCGCATCCGCAACACGCTGCGCTTCCTGCTCGCCAACACCAGCGACTTCGACATCAAGAAGGATGCGGTGCCGCTGGCCGAGCTGCTCGAGATCGACCGCTATGCGCTCGCCCGTGCGGCGCAGTTCCAGGCCGAGATCCTCGCGCACTACAAGGTGTACGAGTTCCACCCGGTGGTGGCCAAGCTGCAGGTGTACTGTTCCGAGGACCTCGGCGCCTTCTACCTGGACGTGCTCAAGGACCGGCTCTACACGACCGCCCCCGGCTCGCACGCGCGCCGCAGCGCCCAGACCGCGCTGTGGCACATCACGCAGGCGATGCTGCGCTGGATGGCACCGTTCCTGAGCTTCACGGCCGAAGAGGCGTGGAAGTTCTGCGGCGACGGCCAGTCGATCTTCGTCCAGACCTACAGCGATCTCGGCACGCCCGACCAAGCGCTGCTGGCGAAGTGGACCCGCATCCGCGAGATCCGCGACGCGGTCAACAAGGAGATCGAGACCGTGCGCACCGCCGGCCAGGTCGGCTCCTCGCTGCAGGCCAACGTGACGATCACCGCACCGGCCGACGACCATGCACTGCTGGCTTCGCTGGGCGACGACCTGAAGTTCGTGCTGATCACCTCGGCGGTCGAGCTGGCCGCCGGCGACGCGCTGTCGGCACAAGTGACGGCGAGTGCCGCGGCCAAGTGCGAGCGCTGCTGGCACTGGCGCGACGACGTCGGCCATGACCCGGCCCACCCGGGCCTGTGCGGCCGCTGCACCAGCAACCTGCACGGCGCCGGAGAGCAAAGGAACGTCGCCTGATGGCTCGCAAATCTTCGGGCTCGCCGGGCCTCGGCATCTGGCCCTGGCTCGGCCTCGCGCTGGTGATCGTGATCGTCGACCAGTTCACCAAGACGCTGATCCTGGGCTACTACAAGTACGGCGACGTGACCTACGTCACCAGCTTCTTCAACGTGGTCCGGGCCCACAACACCGGCGCGGCGTTTTCCTTCCTGGCCGATGCGGCCGGGTGGCAGCGCTGGTTCTTCACCGCCATCGGCGTCGCGGCGGCGATCTTCATCGTCTGGATGCTGAAGTCGCATGCCGGCCAGAAGCTGTTCTCGTTCTCGATGGCCGCCATCCTGGGCGGTGCCATCGGCAACGTGATCGACCGCATGATGCACGGCTACGTGGTCGACTTCCTGGACTTCCACATGGCCGGCCGGCACTTCCCGGCCTTCAACGTGGCCGACAGCGCCATCACGCTCGGCGCGATCTGCCTGATCCTGGATGAACTGAGGCGCGTGCGGCGCAAGTAGCCCGGCCGCGCGAAGGCAAGGCAAGGCGAGCCAGCCAGGGGGTTGGTCTATAGTCCTTTGCTTCCATGAAGCATCTGTTGAATTTACTCGCGGCGATCGCGCTGCTGGTATGGGGCACCCATCTCGTTCGCACGGGCGTGCTGCGCGTCTTCGGCGCCAACCTGCGCAAGATCCTGGTTCACAGCATGCGCAACCGCTTCACGGCGGCCCTCTCGGGCATCGGCGTCACGGCGCTGGTCCAGTCGAGCACCGCGACCTCGCTGATGACCTCCTCCTTCGTCGGCCAGGGCCTGGTGACGCTGCCGGCCGCGCTGGCGGTGATGCGCGGGGCCGACATCGGCACCGCCCTGATGTCGGTGCTGTTCTCGGCCGACCTGTCATGGCTGTCGCCGCTCTTCATCTTCGTCGGCGTGGTGCTGTTCATCACGCGCCCATCGAGCGTGGCCGGCCGCGTCGGGCGAGTGCTGATCGGACTCGGCCTGATGCTGCTCGCGCTGCAGCTGGTGGTGGCGGCCACCGGGCCTCTGTTCGCCGGCCAGGCGATGCGTGAATTGCTGGGCTCGCTGGGCAGCGACGTACTGCTGGAAATCACCATCGGCGCCGCGCTCGCGATCGTCGCCTACTCGAGCCTGGCGGTCGTGCTGCTGGTCGCCGCGCTGGCGAGTTCGAACGCGGTGCCGCTCGACGTCGCGCTCGGCCTGGTGCTCGGCGCCAATCTCGGCAGCGGGCTGCTGGCGGTGCTGACGACCGCCAAGTCGACGGTCTCGGTCCGGCAGGTCACGGTGGGCAACCTGGCCTTCAAGCTGCTCGGCGTGGCGATCGCGGCGCCCTTCGTCGGTCTCTGGCTGCGCGAGGTCAGGCCCTACATCTCGGACGCGACGCAGTTCGTGGTGCTGTACCACCTGGCCTTCAACGTGCTCGTCAGCGTCGGCTTCATCGGCCTCACCGACTGGGTGGCGGCGCTGGTGACGCGCGTGCTGCCGGTGCCGGAGGAGCCCGCGGCCACGCGCCGGCCCCAGCACCTGGACCCCTCGGCCCTGTCGACGCCGACGCTGGCCATCTCGAACGCCGCGCGCGAGGCGCTGCACCAGGCCGACGTGGTCGAGACCATGCTGATCGGCGTGCTCAACGTGATCCGCAACAACGACCTGCGACTGGCCCAGGAGCTGCGCAAGCTCGACGACACGGTCGACGAGCTGTACTCCGCCATCAAGTACTACATGACCAAGATCTCGCGCGAGGCCCTGGGCGAGGAGGAGAGCCGGCGCTGGACGGACATCATCAGCTTCACGATCAACATGGAGCAGATCGGCGACATCATCGAGCGCGTGATCATCGACATCGAGGACAAGAAGATCAAGCCGCAGCGCAACTTCTCCGACGCCGGCATGCGCGAGATCGTCGAGCTGCACGAGCGGCTGGTGGCCAACCTGCGCCTGAGCATGAGCGTGTTCCTGAACGGCAGCGTGCGCGATGCCCAGAAGCTGCTCGAGGAGAAGGCGCGCTTCCGCGACCTGGAGCGCGCCTACGCCACCACCCACCTCGGGCGCCTGTCGGACCAGACCGCGTTGAGCATCGAGACCAGCTCGCTGCACATCGACCTGATCAGCGACCTCAAGCGCATCAACTCGCACATCTGCTCGATCGCCTACCCGATCCTCGAATCGGCCGGCGCACTGGCGCCGACCCGCATGCGCGAGTCGCGCCTGAATACGCTTTAGCTCGCCCCCAGGTTGGGCTCACTGCGTGTAGCCCGCCCACCCCCTACCGGGGGCGCAGTCAGCGGCCCGGCGAAGCCGGTTCCGCGACTGCCCACCAACAGGCGCGCTGCGCGCAGCCGACAACAAACACAGTGCCAGTATTCACCGGCCGGCGCAGCCAGGCCCGTTGGTGAAACACCGCGGAACCGGCTTTGCCGGGCCGCTGGTGTTGCCCCCGGCAGGGGGTGGGCGCCCCGACACGAAGTGCGGGGCAACCTGGGGGCGAGCTACAACTTGGGGGCGAGCTACAACGTGAGGATTGTGCAGCCGGTGGTCTTGCGGGCCTCGAGGTCGCGGTGCGCCTGCTGCACGTCGGCCAGGGCGTAGCGCTGGTCGATCGGGATCTTCACCGCGCCGCTCTCGACCACCGCGAACAGCTCGTCCGCCATCGCCTGCGTGCTCTCGCGCGTGGCGATGTGCGTGAACAGGGTCGGGCGCGTGACGTAGTACGAGCCCTTGGCCAGCAGGCCGAGGCTGAACGGCGGCACCGGACCCGAGCCGTTGCCGAAGACCGCGAGCAGGCCGAAGGGCCGCAGGCAGGCGAGCGAGCCTTCGAAGGTGTCCTTGCCGACCGAGTCGTAGACCACCTTGACACCCTGGCCGCCGGTGATTGCCTTCACGCGCTCGGCGAAGTTCTCGGTGGCGTAGTTGATCGCATGCGCGGCACCGTGGGCCAGTGCGAGCTGGCACTTGGCGTCGGTGCCGGCGGTGCCGATGAGCTGGAGCCCGAGCGCCTTGGCCCACTGGCAGGCGATCAGGCCGACGCCGCCAGCCGCGGCATGGAACACGATGAAGTCGCCGGGCTGCAGGCCCTCGGCCGGCAGCGTCCTGCGCAGCAGGTACTGCGTCGTCAGGCCCTTGAGCATCATCGCCGCGCCGGTCTCGAAGGAGATCCCGTCGGGCAGCTTGCAGACGCTCCTTGCCGGCATCACGCGCAGTTCGCAATAGGAGCCGGGAGGCTGGCTGGCGTAGGCGGCGCGATCGCCGGCCTTGAGGTGCGTGACGCCCTCGCCCACTGCCTCGACCACGCCGGAGGCTTCCATGCCGAGCTGCAGCGGCATCGCGAAGGGATAGAGGCCGCTGCGCTGGTAGGTGTCGATGAAGTTGAGGCCCACCGCCTTGTGGCGGATCCGGATCTCGCCGGGACCGGGGTCGCCGACCTCGACCTCGACGAACTTGAGCTCCTCGGGACCGCCGTGGCGGTCGATGCGCACTGCCTTGCTCTTGCTCATGGTGCTGCTCCTGATAAGTCGCCTATCCTGCCACGCCAGCGACTTGCCTTGTCGTGGCCGGCGCAGCCAGGCCCGTTGGTGAAACACCGCGGAACTGGCTTCGCCAGGCCGCTGGTGTTGCCCCCGGTCGGGGGTGGGCGCCGGACACGAAGTGCCGGCAACCTGGGGGCGAGCCTAATACGTCCCGGGGTAAGCACCGCCATCGGCCAGCACGTTCTGGCCCGTGACATAGGCGGCATGCACGCTGCAGAGAAAGGCGCAGATCGCGCCGAACTCCGCGGGCGTGCCGAAGCGGCCTGCCGGAATGTTCTTCTGTCGGCTGGCGCGGATCGCGTCGATGTCCTGCCCGGACTTCTTCGCCGCGCCGGCCAGCGTGCCCTTCAGGCGATCGGTGTCGAACGATCCCGGCAGCAGGTTGTTGATCGTCACGCCCTTGGCCGCGACGCCCGTGCGCGCGACACCGGCGACGAAGCCCGTGAGTCCGCTGCGCGCACCGTTGCTCAGGCCCAGGATATCGATCGGCGCCTTGACCGAACTCGAGGTGATGTTGACGATGCGCCCGAAGCCGCGCGCCGCCATGCCGTCGACCGTGGCCTTGATCAGTTCGATCGGCGTCAGCATGTTGGCGTCGATCGCCTTCACCCATGCCTCGCGGTCCCAGTCGCGGAAATCGCCGGGCGGCGGGCCGCCGGCATTGGTGACCACGATGTCGAATTCGGCGTGCGCCGCGAACGCCGCGGCGCGGCCTTCGGGGGTCGTGATGTCGGCCGCGACGTGCTTCACGAAAGGCTTGGCAGCGCTGCCTGCAGCAGTGGCCTGCAGGGTCGCCGCCGCAGCCTCCAGCGCCTCGGCGCCGCGCGCCACGATCACAAGGTTCACGCCCTCGCGCAGCAGCGCTTCCGCACAGCCGTAGCCCAGTCCCTTGCTCGCGCCGCACACCAGCGCCGTCCTGCCCGCGATTCCCAGATCCATGTTGATTCCTTCGGGCTCAGCGCCCCATTCGTGTGAAGACAAAGATGCCGGTGATGACCAGCACCGTGCCGGCCGCGATCCAGGCGGTGAAGGGCTCGCCGAGCAGCAGCACCCCCATCAGGATCGTCGACATCGGCCCGACCATACCCGTTTGCGCCGCCATCGCGGGCCCGATGCGCTCGATCGCCATCATGACGGCGAGGACGGGCACGGCAGTGCACAGCGTGGCGTTGAGCACCGACAGCCAGATCACCTCGGGCGCGACCTCGAAGGCCGCGCCCATCGGCCGCAACAGCAGGAACTGGGCGATGCACAGCAGGCAGGCCACGCTGGTCGCCAGACCGACCAGGCGCAGCGAGCCGAGCCGCTTGACGAACTCGCCGCTGGCGACCAGGTAGATCGCATAGCTCACCGCGCTCAGGAACACCAGGAAGGCGCCCCACGCGGCCGACGCGCTCTGGCCCAGGCTGAGCTCATGGCCGAACACCAGCAGCACGCCCGAATAGCTGATCGCCATGCCTGCGAACTGCCAGCGCGTGATGCGCCGCCGGTAGACGATCCAGCCGAACAGCAGCACCAGCGTCGGATTGAGGTACAGGATCAGCCGCTCGAGGCTGGCCGTGATGTAGGCCAGCCCCGCGAAGTCCAGGAAGCTCGACAGGTAGTAGCCCGAGAAGCCGAGCCCGACGACGCCGAGCCAGTCGCGCCGCGTGAGCGCCGGCTTGCCCCGCCCGGCCCACCATGCCATGAGCGCGAACAGCGGCAGCGCGAACAGCATGCGCAGCATGATCAGCGTCACCGCATCGACGCCGTGCCGGTAGGCCAGCTTGACGATGATCGCCTTGCCGCTGAAGGCGATCGCACCGAAGGTGGCGAGGGCCAGGCCCGGGGCAAGGTTTTTTCGAACGGCTTGCGCCGAGGCGGCCTGGGGCATCGAGAGGACTAGAACCCCGCGGCCAAGCCGTCGCGGCGCGCGTCGCTGGCCGCCACGTAGCCTTCCACCGCCGGGTCGCCCGCGCGCCAGATGAACTGGCCGGCGCCGAAGTCCTGGTAGGAGTCGTTGATGACATCGACCTTGTGGCCGAGCGCGGACAGGCCCTGCACGGTGGCAGGAGCCATCGCGGCCTCGGCATTGATCTCGAGTCCCGAATTGAAGCGCCAGCGCGGCGCATCGCAGGCCGCCTGCGGGTTCTGCCCGTAGTCCAGCATGCGAACCAGCGTCTGCATGTGGCCCTGCGGCTGCATGTTGCCGCCCATGACGCCGAAGCTCATCACCGGCGCGCCGTCCTTCGTGAGGAAGGCCGGGATGATGGTGTGGAACGGGCGCTTGCCCGGCGCCACCAGGTTGGGGCTCGCGTCCTTCAGGCTGAAGCCGTGCCCGCGGTTCTGCAGGCTGATGCCGAAGCCCGGCTCCACGCAGCCCGAGCCGAAGCCCATGTAGTTGCTCTGGATGAAGCTCACCATCATGCCGCTCTCGTCGGCCGCCGTGAGGTAGATGGTGCCGCCCTTGACCGGGTTGCCTGCCTTGAAGTCCTGCGCCTTGTTCACATCGATGAGTTTGGCACGCGAGGCGAGGTAGGCGCCATCGAGCATTTGCAGCGGTGTCAGCTCCATCGACGATGGCTCCGACACGTAGCGGTAGGTGTCCGCGAACGCGAGCTTCATGGCCTCGATCTGCAGGTGCTGCGAGCGAACCGAGTCGACCGGGATCGAGCCGATGTCGAAATGCTCGAGGATGCCCAGGGCGATCAGGGCGGCGATGCCCTGCCCGTTCGGCGGGATCTCGTGCAGCGTGTGGCCGCGGTAGTTCTGGGCGATGGGCTCGACCCACTCGGGCTTCCAGTTGGCGAGGTCGCGCACTTTGAGGCTGCCGCCGTTCTCGTTCGAGAACTTCTCCAGCGCTTCGGCGATCTCGCCGCTGTAGAAGGCATCGCCCCGCGTCGCCGCGATGGCCTTCAAGGCGCGCGCGGCCGCCGGGAAGCGGAACAGCTCGCCCACTTCAGGCGCCCGGCCCCACGGCAGAAAGCTCTGCGCGAAGCCCGGCTGCGACTGCAGGATGGGCGTGGCCGCGGCCCACTTCTGCCGCACCACGGGCGGCATCAGGTAGCCGCGCTCGGCGATCTCGATCGCCGGCGCCATGAGATCCGCGAAAGGCAGCTTGCCGAAGCGCTCGGACAATGCGACCCAGCCGCCCACTGCGCCCGGCACCGTGACCGAATCCATGCCGCGCATCGGCGGCGTGGCGGCGTCGGCGCCGTGCTTCTTGCGGAAATAGTCGGGCGTCCAGGCCGCGGGCGCGCAGCCCGAGGCATTGAGGCCGTGCAGCTTCCGGCCGTCCCACAGGATGCAGAAGGCATCGCTGCCCAGGCCGTTGCTGACCGGCTCCACCAGCGTCATGACCGCCGCGGTCGCGACCGCGGCATCGACCGCGTTGCCGCCTTGCTGCAGGATGCGCAGTCCGGCCTGGGCCGCCAGCGGATGCGAGGTCGACACCACGTTGCGCGCGAAGACCGGGATGCGGGTCGAGGTGTAGGGATTGGCGTAGTCGAATTTCATGTCAGTCCCCTGTGATCTTGCGTTCGGTGATGATCTTTTTCCATTTGGCGGCGTCCTGCGCCACCATGCCCGCGAGCTGCGCCGGCGTGCTGGTGGTGGGTTCGATCCCCAGCCGTGCCAGCTTGTCGCGCGTCTCCGGGTCGCTGAGCGACTGGTTGGCGGCGCTGTTGATGCGGGTCACGATATCGGCCGGGAGGCCCTTGGGGCCGTAGAGACCGAACCATGTATTGGACTCGAAACCCGGCAGCACGTCGGCGATCGGTGGCAGTTCCGGCGCCAGCGGGCTGCGCTTCAGCGTCGTCACGCCCAGCGCCCGCAGCCGGCCGTCGCGCACGTGCGGCATGCCGGTCGGCAGCGAGTCGAACAGCACGTCGACCTTGCCCGTGATGAGGTCGGGAATCGCGAGCGCGGTGCCCTTGTACGGGATGTGCGTGACGAAGACGCCGGCCTGCGACTTGAAGAGCTCGGCCGTGAGCTGCACGATGGTGCCGTTGCCGCTCGACGCGTAGTTGAGCTTGCCCGGGTTCTTCTTCGCGTAGTCGATCCACTCGCGCACCGTCCTGGCCGGCGAGTTGTTGGGCACCAGCATGATGCTGGGCGCATCGCCCACGTGCGCGATCGGGGTGAAGTCGTGCACCGCGTCGTAGGGCAGCTTCGGGTTGATCGCCGGGCCGATGGAGTGCGTGCTGGTGGTGGCCAGCAGCAGGGTGTAGCCATCGGGCGCCGCCTTGGCCGCGGCATCGGAGCCGATCGCGCCACCGGCGCCGGGCTTGTTGTCGATCACCAGCGTGGTGCCGAGCTTCTCGCCCATCTTCTGCGACAGGGTGCGCGCGAAGAGGTCGGTGGCGCCGCCGGCCGGGAAAGGCACGATCAGGCGGATCGGCTTGGCCGGATAGCCTTGCGCCCGGCTGGCGGACGTTGCGCCCACGCAAAGCACGGCGGCACAGGCCTGAATGAACTGGATTCGCTTCATGGTTCTGGATTCTGTCCCTGTGGAGAGGAAATCGGATGCTATGCAACGCCAGCGCATCAAGCCAGATAATCCAGCTTATCGAACTATGAATTCTGCTTATGGCAAGAAACACCGCGGAAGAGATCTCGCTGCAGCAGCTCAGGGCCCTGGCGGCGGTCGCCGAAACCGGCAGCTTCACCCTCGCGGCGGAAGCCCTGCAGCTCACGCAGCCCGCGATCAGCCACCTGGTCAAGCGAATGGAACACGAGCTCGGCCAGCCCCTGGTGGTGCGAGGGCGCCGCATCCGCATCACCAATGCCGGCCAGATGATGGTCGACACGGCCGTGCGCGCGCTGCGGCTGATCGATGAATCCGTCGGCGCCTGCCGGTCGCAGTCCCAGCTGCGCGAAGGGCGGGTGGTCCTGGCCGTGGGCCATCTCACGGCGGGCGCCCTGCTGCCGCCGCTTCTGGGCCGCTTTTCGCAGCAGCACCCGGCGCTGGCGACGGTGCTGATGGACAGCACGGCCGAGCAGATGATCTCGCGGATCCTCTCGCAGGAGGCCGACCTGGGCTTCGGTTCGGACATCGGCCAGAAGCACTCCGAGCTCGCGACCGAGCCGCTGTTCAGCGAGCGCATGGCGCTCTTCGTGCGCGACGATCATCCGCTGGCCCAGCGGGTGGTGATCGATGCCCGGCACCTGGATGCGCTGGCCTTCATCCACGTCAATCCGGACGCCAACGTGTGGCGATCCGTCAGCCGCCAGCTGTCGAGCGTGGCCAATGTGTATCCGCGCGTGGTCCACCATGTCTCGATGCTGTCGACCGCGTTCGGGCTCATCCAGGCCGGCGCGGGCGTCGCGCTGCTGCCTCGCTACGTGGAAGTCCTGATGCCGGGCAACCTGCGCGCGGTGGCCGTGACGCGTCCGGCGCTGGAGTATCCGGTCGTCGCGGTGCGGCTGGCCAAGCATCCGCTCAGCCCGGCCGCCATGGCCTTCCTCGCCATGGCCAGGCAGCACATGAAGCCGCCGCGCCCGCACAAGACGTAAAAAAAAACGGCACCCGAAGGTGCCGTTGCGCGAAGCCGGAAGGAGCGCAGCGCTCAATCCTCGACGAAGGCTTCCTGGCGCTTGGACTTGACCGCCGGCAGAAGCACGATCACCAGCAGCAGCAGCGCCGCCGCCAGCAGGCCGGCCGAGATCGGCCGCGTGACGAAGACGATCCAGTCGCCGCGCGACAGCAGCAATGCACGGCGCAGGTTCTCTTCCATCATCGGCCCCAGGATGAAGCCCAGCAGCAGCGGTGCGGGTTCGCAGCCGAGCTTGAAGAAGGCGTAGCCGACGAAACCGAAGATCGCCACCATCCAGATGTCGAAGGTGTTGTTGTTGGTCGAGTACACGCCGATGGCGCAGAACAGCACGATGGCCGGGAACAGGTACTTGTAGGGCACCGACAGCAGCTTGATCCACATGCCGATCAGCGGCAGGTTCAGGATGATCAGCATCGCGTTGCCGAGCCACATCGAGGCGATCAGGCCCCAGAACAGCTCCGGGTTGCTGGTCATCACCTGCGGGCCGGGCTGGATGTTGTGGATCGTCATCGCGCCGACCATCAGCGCCATCACCGCGTTGGGCGGGATGCCCAGCGTCAGCAGCGGGATGAAGGAGGTCTGGGCGCCGGCGTTGTTGGCCGACTCGGGAGCCGCGACGCCGCGGATGTTGCCCTTGCCGAAGGGCACTTCGCCCGGATGCAGCTTGGTCTTCTTCTCGATCGTGTAGGCCGCGAAGGCCGCCAGCAGCGCGCCGCCGCCGGGCAGGATGCCAAGCGCCGCGCCGAGCGCCGTGCCGCGCAGCACCGCGGGCAGCATGCGCTTGAAGTCTTCCTTGGTCGGGAACAGGCCGGACACCTTGGCGGTGAAGACCTCGCGGTCTTCCTCGGGGCGCGACAGGTTGGCGATGATCTCGCCGTAGCCGAACACACCCATCGCGATGGCGACGAAGCCGATGCCGTCGGTGAGCTCAGGAATGTCGAAGCTGAAGCGCGCCACGCCCGAATTGACGTCGGTGCCGACCAGGCCCAGCAGCAGGCCCAGCACGATCATCGCGATCGCCTTGAGCAGCGAGCCCGAGGCCAGCACCACGGCGCCGATCAGGCCCAGGATCATGAGCGAGAAGTACTCGGCCGGGCCGAACTTGAAGGCCAACTCGGTCAGCGGCGGCGCGAAGGCCGCCAGGATCAGCGTGCCGACGCAGCCGGCGAAGAACGAGCCCAGGCCGGCGGCCGCGAGCGCAGGCCCCGCTCGCCCCTTGCGCGCCATCTGGTAGCCGTCGATCACGGTCACGACCGAGGACGATTCGCCCGGCAGGTTGACCAGGATGGCGGTGGTGGAGCCGCCGTACTGGGCGCCGTAGTAGATGCCGGCCAGCATGATGAGGGCCGACACCGGCGGCAGCGCGTAGGTCGCGGGCAGCAGCATCGCGATGGTGGCGACCGGGCCGATGCCCGGCAGCACGCCGATCAGG
>NZ_JBFUBW010000043.1:0-51829 GCF_056405555.1 Variovorax sp. P1_G12
GTCCATCGCCAGGCCGATGAACCAACGAAACAGCATGTTGTATTGCGTCTGCTCCATGAGCTGGCGCTCCGAGCGAATGCTGAACAGGATCTGCAGCAGCATCGCCCGCAGCAGCTTCTCCGGCGCGATGCTCGGGCGGCCGCCCTTGATGTCGGCCTCGTACATCCGGGAGAACAGCTCATCCATCTTGGCCAGAGCCTCGTTGACCATCACCCGGATGCGGCGTAGCGGATGATTCGCTGGAACGAAATCGTCCAGCCGTCTCATGGTAAACAAACCTTCGGTGAATGTGTCAGGGCCGCGCATCGGAGCAGGTTTCGTGGGTCTGCGAAGACAACGCCTCAGGCCCACTTTCGGGGGACCATCCGGTGAGGTATTTCAGCAGCCTGCTAGGGGTACTCGCCTGATAACGCGGCGTGCGAAGGCTTCTTCGGCCGGTTGAAAACCGAGCTGTTCTATCCACGCAATTGGCAGTCCACGACCATTGAGCAGTTCATACAGGCCGTGGACTCCTACTTTCGTTGGTACAACGAACAGCGGATCAAGATTTCCCTGGGCTCTCTCAGTCCCATCGAATACCGAGAGTCCTGGACTTACGGCATAAAACCAGTCCAAGATCTTATCCGCACCCCCTATCGGTCAATTTGACCGTACAGCCGCAACAGCTGCAATTTCCACCTTGACTTCCCGCGGTAGTCGGGCAACGCCGACAGTTGCACGAGCGGGCGGGGCTTCCTTGAAGTAGCTGCCGTAAATTGCGTTCATTCGCGGGAACTCGCTCAAGTCAGTCATGTAAACCTGTGTGGATACGACATCGGCCAGGGTCAGTCCACGCGCGCCGAGGACGGCACGAATGTTCTCAATCGTGATCGGCCTGCTCTTCGATATCCGCATTGGGTGGAATCTGATTGGTCGCCGGATCGATGGGTATCTGGCTGGAAATGAAAAGCAGGTTGCCGGACCGTATGGCTTGGGAATAAGGACCGATAGCAGCTGGCGCCTTGGTGGTTGCAACGACCTCCTTGGTTACATGCTGAATGGGGGCGCATGCGGAAACGATCGCGGCGAGGCTCAATACCAAAAGAGTCGGGGTACGGCTGATTTGCATGATGACTAGGTGGATATGGAGGAGGCCAAGCTTCGACCGCGACCCCGAAGGTGATCAGGCTTTGGTGAGTTCTTTGATCGCAACAACCAAACGATCCAGATCCTGAGGGCGTGTGTGTAGAGAAACGGTCACTCGCACACAATCTCCCTTCGTTATGCCGCCACGTCGAACAGTAAATACTCTATGCCTGTCAAGCATCTGGTTCACGACGTTCACGTTGTCGGCCTTGGATGTCTTTTCGGCAAGGCGGAACGACGTGATCGATCCGTAGCAGCTGGGATCGTCCGGGGTCAGAATCTGGATTCCCTTGAAATCACGGACTCGATTGACCCAGTAGTCTCGAAGGTACACGAGGCGCGCACGCTTGTTCTTTATGCCGACCTTGTTCTGAAATGCCAGCGCAGCGGGGATCGTCATCACGTTTGCAATGTTGGTCGTACCCGAGTGCACGCGCGAGCGAATGTCCGTCGCGGCGTTGTCTTCATCGGCAAAGACTCGGTCAATGTCGGCCAGACGATCCTTCTTGATGTACATGAATCCCACGCCAAGGGGAGCGCCCATCCACTTGTGTAGATTGAAGCCGATGAAGTCGGCGTTCAAGTCGGAGGCTTTGAAGTCAATCTGGCCCCATGTGTGTGCTGCATCGACGATCACATCGATGTTTTGGGCTTTGGCCATCGTCACGATATCTGCGACCGGCATAACCAGCCCCGTGCGATGGCTTGCGTGGGTGAGGAGCAGCAGTTTGGTCTTCGGGTAGGCCTTGAAGGCCCTCTCGTAGGTATCGAGGATCGCCTGCCTGGTTGCAGGTTCCGGGATGCTGATCTTGGCTACGTCGACGCCTCGTCTGTCCCGCAGGCTGTTCATGGCGTACTGCATGCTGTCATAGTCCAGATCCGAGTACATGACGGTATCGCCTGCCTTCAGGAGGCGGTAGTTTGTGATCAGATTCTGAAGCGCCTCCGTTGCACCCCGCGTGAGTGCAATCTCTCCGGGTTCCGCCCCGATGGCTGCGGCAACCTGGGCACTGATCGCCGCATTTCCTGTCGGATCGTAGTTTCGCCGCAGGAAGTACGAGTTATTTTGATTCAGGTATTCAACGTTGCGTTTGTACTCGTCCAACACCGGGCGAGCCAGGATACCGAAGTAGCCGTTCTCCAGGTTCACGATGTCCTTCGCGATGTCGAACTGTGCGGCAACTTCCGACCAATAGCCCTCATCGGACGCAACTTGGGCCGCGCCCCCAGAGGGCGCTTGTGGTGTCGAGGGCCCCGTCCCCGACCAAGCAGCCGTGGAGACGGAAAGCCCGGTTGCGGCCAGGCTGACAGCGGTCGATCTGTTCAGGAAGTTTCTCCGAGATATTTGATCACTCATCACTTCGTCCTTTGTGTTTGTGTTTGTGTTTGTGGGGGAACTCTGGTGGTTCTCATGGCCGCTGCTGCAAGCAAGACGACGTGGATCACTTGAGAAACCTCGCCTCGATGGTGCGCATAACCTCATCGCCCTGGAGAGCGATGATTTCCTTGACGGCCGGAATCCGGCCGTCCACCTGCCCCATGCCGCCGTCCTTGCGGATCTGCGCGAAGACTGAACGCATCGCACCTACCGCGGCGCGGATGGCGTGGTTTCCGTAGATCACGATACCGACTTTCTGCGACGCCTTGATGTCAGTCTGTGTGAGCTGGGGATACGCCGTCGGCACGAGGACAAGCGGAAGTTTGCCGCTTCAGCGATCGACGAACGCAAGGATCTCGTCGGGCGTCTTTTGCTTGGAGTGGATCAGGATCGCGTCAGCGCCAGCCTCCTCGTACGCCAATGCACGCCTGATGGCCTCCTCCTGCCCTAGGCCGGCGATCAATGCCTCCACACGGGCTATGACGAGGAAGTCGCGGTCGCTCCGAGCGTTCACCGCCGCCTCGATCTTGCCCTGGAACTCCTCGACTCGAACGAGTTTCTGTCGACCCTCTGCGCGCAGGCTGATGTCTTTGGGAAAGGTCTTGTCCTCCATCACGATGGCGGACGCGCCGGCCGCTTCGTACTGTGGAACGATGTAGGAGACGTTGACGGCGCTGCCGAAGCCCGTGTCGATGTCCGCGATGAGAGGCACCGATACCACCGATGCGATCGTCCGCATCATCTCCAGGTGCGTTCCCATCGACAGGATATTGGCATCGGGCACGGTGTAGCTGGCGGAAAGTTCAAAGCCTCTTCCCCAGATTCCGTCGAAGCCTGCCTCCTCGGCCAACTTGGCTGCCAAAGGATTGTGTGCCGCCATCGCCGTGAAGAGCGTCCCTTCGTTCAGGGCCCGCCGGATCTTGTCGTTCTTCGTCATGTGCTTCTCCGAGGTGTTGTGTTTGTCTGCGAACTTCTAACTCACGGCACTAGCACTCGACAATGTTCACGGCCAGGCCGCCGCGCGAGGTTTCCTTGTACTTGGTCTTCATGTCCGCGCCGGTCTGCATCATGGTGCGGATGACCTTGTCCAGCGAGACGAAGTGAGAGCCATCGCCGCGCAACGCCATGCGCGCGGCGTTGATGGCCTTGACGGCCCCCATCGCGTTGCGCTCGATGCACGGGATCTGCACCAGCCCGCTGATCGGGTCGCAGGTCATGCCCAGGTTGTGCTCCATGCCGATCTCGGCGGCGTTCTCGATCTGCCCGGGCGTGCCGCCCATCACGGCAGCGAACGCACCCGCCGCCATCGAACAGGCCACGCCCACTTCGCCCTGACACCCGACCTCCGCGCCCGAGAGCGAGCCGTTCTTCTTGTAGATGATGCCGATGGCTGCGGCGGTGAGCAGGAACTCGACCACTGCATCCTCGCCCGCGCCGGGAAAAAAACGCTGGTGGTAGTGCAGCACCGCCGGAATCACACCCGCCGCCCCGTTGGTGGGCGCGGTGACCACGCGCCCGCCGACTGCGTTTTCCTCGTTGACGGCAATCGCATACAGGTTGACCCAGTCCATCGCCGCAAGCGGGTCCGGCGCGGTGGCGGGCGTGCCGCTTTGCAGTTGCCGGAACAGGTCCGCCGCGCGCCGCCGCACCTGCATGCGCCCGGGCAAGGTGCCGGTACTCGCGCAACCGCGCTGCACGGCCCCGGCCATGGTCTCCCACACCCGCAGCAGTTGCGCCCGCACCTCGGCTTGCGGGCGCCATTGCGTTTCGTTGTCCATCATCAGCGCGGCAATCGACTTGCCGTGCGCCTTGCATTGCGCCAGCAGGTCCGCGCCAGTCTCGAAGGCAAAGGGCAGCGCAGCGGGCGGCGGGCGCTGCGCGCCCTCGTCGTTGCGCACGCCGAAGCCGAGTGCATCGACGACGAAGCCGCCGCCCACGGAGAAATAGTCGGCCTCGGCCAGCGGCAGGCCCTGCGCGTCCAGCGCCATGAACCGCATGCCGTTGGGGTGATGCGGCAAGCTCTTTCGCATGAAGAGCAGGTGCACCTTTTCGTCGAACGCCACCGAGTGCACGCCGAGCAGGCACAGCCGCCGGTCTTGCCGGACGGCCGCGACGGCGGGCTCGATCGTGTCGGGGTCGATCAGGTCCGGCCGATGGCCTTCCAGCCCGAGCAACACGGCGCGGTCCGTGCCGTGGCCGCGGCCGGTCGCGCTCAGCGAGCCATACAACTGCGTCACCAGCGCGGCCACCTTCGGCAGCAAGCCTCTTGCTTGCAGCAGGCAGGCGAACTGCTGGGCCGCGATCATCGGCCCGACCGTGTGCGAACTCGACGGTCCGATGCCAATCTTGAAAAGATCGAAGGCGCTGACGGGCGTGGAACCCGCCTTTACAGCGTCGGTCACCGCGCCTTCACCGCCAGGTTCCACAAGGCCACGAGCTGCTCGTACTCCGCCGAAGCAGCTTCCTGGTCGAGCGGGAAGATCTTGACGGCGCCCAGATCAGGCAGCGAGGTGAGCTTGGACACCGGGATGTCGCTGCGCACCGGGCGGCGGAAGTTCTTCACCAGCAGTTCCTGCTGCGTCTCCTTGCTCAGCAGATCGTTGTAGAGGGTGATGGCGGCGTCCATGTTCTTTGCGCCCTTCACGATGAACATGCCTTCAGGCGCCAGGTAGCTGCCCTCGGTGGGGTAGACCAGCTTGATCTCTTTCTGCCCGCCCGCCACGTACTCCTGCGCCGCGTATTCGATGGTCAGGCCGACCGGGTATTCGCCGGCCGCCACGCCCTTGTAGGTGCTGCCCGAAGACGCGGTGATGACCGCATTGGCAGCCAGCTTGGTCAGCCCGTCGCGGCCGAACTGCTTGAGCAGCCCGTACACCAGCATGTAGGCCGTGGCGCTCTTGCTCGGGTCGGTGATGGCGAACTTGCCTTTCCATTCGGGGCGCATCAGGTCCGACCAGGTCTTGGGCGCGGCCATGCCCTTGAGCTGGCGCTCGTTGACCATCATCACCATCACATGCACGTTGGTGCCGACCCACAGGTCGTTCGGCCCACGGAACGCCGCGGGAACGGCCGCCAGCTCGGGCGACTTGTAGGGCGCCATCTGGTCCTTGTAGGCGCCCAGCGTGCCGAAGCCGCCGCTCCAGAGCACGTCGCCGCGCGGGCTCTTCGCCTCGGCCTGGATGCGCTTCATCAGCGTGCCGGTGCCACCGGTGACCTGCTGCACCGTCAGCGCGGGCGATTTCTTCTTGACCACGGCCAGCGCGGTCTCGACGGTTTCCGTGTTGTTGGACGAATAGAGTACCACCGTCTGCGCGCCGGCCACGCCCGCCACGAGGGCCAGGGCTGTGACCGCGCATTTCGCCAGAGACTTGAAGGACATGAAAACCTCGCAGGTTGAAGTTGGCTATTTGCTGGAAAAGAGATTGATGCGGAACACCTTGATCGACACGATGATCGGCAGCAGGATCACGCTGACCAGTGCCGCGCCGTAGGCCGAAGCCAGCCCCAGGCGGCCGCCGTCGACCTGGCGGAAGATGGCGATGGGCATGGTCTCGAGGCCGCCCGTGTAAACCACGATGGAGGCGGAGAGCTCCGAGATGGTGGTCACCCACATCAGGATGGCGGCCGAGATGATCGAGGCCTTCATGGCCGGCAGCAGCACCTTGAAGAAGGTCTTCAGCGGCGACACGCCCAGGCTGATCGACGCCTCTTCGATGGAGTCCGAAATGTTGAACAGCGTTGACGACGCGTTGCGCACCGCAAAGGGCAGGCGCCGCACCGTGTAGCACAGCACCATGATTCCCGACGAGCCCGCCAGCACCAGCCAGCCGGTGTTGAAGGTCTGCACCAGCGCAATGCCCAGCACCGTGCCCGAGATGGTGAGCGGCAGCACCACGATGTAGTCCAGCAGCTGGGTGAACGCGTTGCGCTTCTTGATCGTCAGGTAGCTCACCAGCACGGCGAAGGCCACGCCCACCACGGTGGCCATCGAGGCGAACTTCAGCGAATTGAAAATGGGCTCGGGCGCACCGCGCAGCGCGCGCTCCAGGCTCGACAGCGACCACTGGCCCCAGCGCATCACCGGCCCGCTGGTCTCGGTGAACGCACCCACGAAAACGATGAGCAGTGGCAGCATCGACAGCACGATAATCACGCCCACGCTGAGCGTGTAGAGCACCGCCGCGCCCGAGCGCACGCGCACCACCGCCGGCGCACGGCCCTGCGTCATCGTGTAGATCTTGCGTTCGACCACACGCTTCTGGAAAAACAGCACGATGGCCACGATGCCGATGGACAGCACCGACATCGCGCTTTGAAGCGTGGGGCTGCCGCCCATCTCGCCAACGAAGGCGTTGTACGTCATGACCGAGAGCAGCGGCACGCTGCTGCCCAGCACCACCGACAGCGCGAAGTTGCCCACCACCAGCGTGAACACCACCAGTGCATTGACCAGCACCGCGGGCAAAATCACCGGCACCAGCACGCGCAGCTTGGTCACCAGCGGCGAGGTGCCCAGGCTCAGGCCGGCTTCTTCCAGCTGGCCGTCGAAGCCGCGCAGCGCGGCCAGCACACCCAGGTAGATGTAGGTGTAGTAGACCAGGGTCATGGAGAACACCATGCCGGTCCAGCCATAGAAGGTCGGCAGCTCGATGCCCACGCTCGCCAGCATGTTGGTCACCAGCCCGTTGTTGCCCAGCAGCAGCAGCCACGACTGGCCGACGATGATCTCCGGGATCACGATGGTCATGATCGGCAGCACGGCCACCAGGTTCTTCAGCGGGAAGTCGTAGCGCGCCACCATGTAGGCGAAGGGCACGCCCACCGCCACCGTGCAGGCCGTGACCGTCACGCCAAGCACCAGCGTGTTGCGAAACGCCAGCAGGTATTCGCTGTCGCGCAGCAGCGTGATGAAGCCGGACAGCGAGAACGCACCCGACTCGTCGCGCACGCTGTTCACGAACAGCGTGCCCAATGGATAGAACACGAAGAACAGGAGCAGCAGCAGACTGAGCAGGGTCAGGAAACCCCAGGGCCACCAGTTGATTTTCATGGCTTGCTTCCCGCTCAGGCGCCGACGATGCGGCTGTCCGCCGGCACCAATACCTGCACCGCGTCACCAGCCTGGAAGTCGGCCACCATGTTGCCGGCATGCAGCTCGACACGGATCTCGGAGTTGTCGTGCAGCCGGATGCGGTAGGCCGTCTTGAAGCCCAGGTACTGGCGCCTCAGCACTTCGCCCGCGATGGCGTTCGGCACATGGGGCGCGGGTGCCATCAGCGACAGCGCCTCAGGACGCGCGATGAGGATGCCCTGCGCGCCCAGCGTGGCGCTGCCCTGCATGCCGTCGAGCTGCTGGCCGCACAGTTGGTAGCGCAAATGCGGCGGGGCGCCTCCGGCGGACTCGGCCGGCGCGGTGCCCACGCGTTCGGCCGGCACCGGAATCACGTTGGCCGAGCCGATGAAGTCGGCCACATAGGCGTTGACCGGCGTGCCGTACAGCTCTTCGGGCGTGCCCAGCTGCGCGATGCAGCCGCGGTCCATGATGGCGATGCGGTCCGACATGGCCAGCGCTTCTTCCTGGTCGTGCGTGACGAACACGGTGGTGATGCCGGCCTCGCGCACCAGGTCGAGAATCACGTCGCGCATCTGCAGGCGCATCTTGGCGTCGAGGTTCGACAGCGGCTCGTCCATCAGCAACACGCGCGGGCGGATCACCAGCGCCCGGGCCAGCGCAACGCGCTGGCGCTGGCCGCCGCTCATCTGCGCCGGGTAGCGGTCGGCCAGCGCCAGCAGGCTCACCTTGTCCAGCGCCTCGTTGGCGCGACGGGCGATCTCGGCCTTGGGCACCTTGCGCGCGCGCAGCCCGTAGGCCACGTTGTCGAAGGCTGTCTTGTCGGGAAACAGCGCGTAGTCCTGGAACACCATGCCGATGTCGCGGTGGTGGGTCGACACGCGCGTCACGTCGTCCTTGTCGAACAGGATGCGGCCGCCGTCGGGGTCGTTGAAGCCGGCGATGCAGCGCAGCAGCGTGGTCTTGCCGCAGCCGCTGGGGCCCAGCAGGGTGTAGAAGGCGCCATCCGGCACATGCAGCGACAGGTTCTGCAGCACCGTCTGATTGGCGAACTGCTTGACGACGTTGTCGATGGTGATGGAAGCCATGTCTCTTGTTCAGGGTGGAAAGAAGCGCGATGCTAGGCGGGGCCCTTGCGTGTCACCAGCCGTATTTTCTAAGACTGCCGGTTAGTTTTTCTGCAGGCTTCCCGTTCTAAGATGCCCGCCGGCCTTCGAACCAATGCGGCAAGCAACCGACCACGAAAAACAGATGAGAAAGACGAGCCCGTTCGCCAAGGTACGCATGTGGTGATGCGACGCCTCCCCCCTTTGAAAGCGCTGCGCGCCTTCGAAGCGGCGGCGCGCCATGCCAACTTCACCGCGGCCGCCGACGAACTCAGCATCACCCACAGTGCCGTCAGCCAGCAGATCCGCCTGTTGGAGGACTACCTGGAGCAGCCTCTGTTCGCGCGCGAGGCGCGCGGCGCGACGCTGCTGCCGCATGCGCGCGACTACTTCGCCGAGGTGCAGGCCAGCCTGGACCGCATCGCCAGCGCCACGGCGGCGCTGAAGTCGCCCAACCAGCGCACCAGCCTGCGGGTGTGCACCACGCCTTCGCTGGCCATGAAGTGGCTGATTCCGCGGCTGGCCGGGTTCCAGGCCTTCGCGCCCCTGGCCGACGTGCAGCTGTCGACGCTGGGCCGGCAGTTCTTCGACCATGCCGAGGCCGGCAACGACGTGCTGGTGCGCCGCATGCCCATGCAGCGCCCCGACCACACCTGCGTGCGCTGCCTGGACGACCATCTGGTGGCCGTGGCGTCGCCGCGCTTCATCGAGCGCCACCGCATTGCCAGCATTGCCGACTGCCTGGGCCACCCGCTGTTGCAGGCCACCGGCGGGCTGGACAACTGGCCACGCTGGTTCGAGCTGGCCGGCGTGCGCGTGCCGCCTCGGTTGCCGGGCCCCGTGTTCGACCACCAGTTTCTTTGCATGCAGGCGGCCATGAACGACCAGGGCCTGGCCCTGGCGCCCTGGTGCCTGCTCGAAGAAGACATCCGGACCGACCGGCTGCGGCTGGTGTTCCCCGAGCCCCGCCTGCCGGCCTCGGGCGTGTACGCGCTGTACCGCACCGAGGGACCGGTGGCCACGCTGGCGCGGCAGTTCGTCGACTGGCTGGGCACGCAGCACTGGACCGCGGGAAGCACGCCGTGAACCACACACCCGGGCATCGCCCGCCCACCCTGCGGCTTTCGGATTTCCGGCTGATCGCCTTCGACATGGACTCGACGCTGATCGACATCGAGACGGTCGACGAAATCGCCGACATCGCGGGCTGCGGGCCCGAGGTCGCGGCCATCACCGACGCCACGATGCGCGGCGAGATCACCGACTACAAGGAAAGCCTGCGCCGCCGCGTGGCCCTGCTGCGCGGCGTGCCGCTGTCGGCGCTGCAGGCCGTGTACGACCAGCGGCTGCACCTGAACCCCGGCGCCGAAACCCTGATCGACGCCTGCAAGCGCGCCGGCTTGCGGATCGTGCTGCTGAGCGGCGGCTTCACGTTTTTCACCGATCGCCTGCGGGACCGGTTGAAGCTGGACGACACACGCTCCAATGTGCTCGAGATCGAAAGCGACCGCCTGACCGGGCGCATGCTGGCCCAGCCATGGGGCGACATCTGCGACGGCCAGGCCAAGAAAGACAAGTTGCTCGAATGCTGCCGCGCGATGGGCATTTCACCGGCCCAGGCGATTGCCGTGGGCGACGGTGCCAATGATCTGCCGATGATGCGGGTGGCCGGGCTGTCGGTGGCCTACCGTGCCAAGCCCAGGGTGCGCGAGGAAGCCATGGTGGCCATCGACGAAGGCGGGCTCGACCGGCTGCTCGACTGTTTGCCCGCTGACACGCGCGCCAGCGCCTGAGCCTGCTCAGGCCTTTAGGTATTCGGCCTTGGTACCGAGCCAGCGGTCGATGACATGTACGAAGGATTCCATGAAGCCGGTGCGTGCAGCAATCTGCGGCGCGCCCTGCTGGATGTCGACCGCGAGCGATCGGCGGCAGCCAGGTCGATCAAGGACCTTGAACAAGCGCGCAAGACGTTCGATACCCATGTCGAGCAGCATCGTGTTCGAACGGGAGAGCTGCAACAGGAGTTGAGGCAATTGCGTCAGAAGCTCGGGGCGACCGAAGGGGCGCCGGAAGATGCCCGCAGCGCGGGCGAGATGCTTCGCGCCCAACTGGACAAGCGCCTCGAGGCCAAGACACCACGCAAGAAGGTCACGCGAAAATCGCCTTGACGAGGGAAACGATCGACTCGGGAAAGGTAGAAATTCCGAGAGACGAATCTCTTTTAGCAGCAACAAGTTAGGTTACCAACGGCCGCGTCGGACGGGCCTGCCAGGAGAAGGGCCAGGCCTTCGATCCGCTGCCCGTGGTCAAGCTCTTCACGCCCGACGCAGGTGCGACCTGGCTGCTGACGGAGATCGATCCCGAAGCGCCCGATATCGCGATGGGGCTTTGCGACCTGGGCGTTGGGTTCCCTGAAGTCGGCCTGGTGGACCTCCTGGAACTTTGCGCCGTGCGGGGGATGTTGAACCTGCCCATCGAGCAGGACCTGCACTTCCGGGCTACGCAGCGGCTCAGCGCCTACGCCACGGAGGCACGCATGGCCGGGCGTATCCAGGCCTGAGTGGGCCGCCGCCGGCTTCGGCATTTCTGCGGGCTTGCCCTTGCGTGGCGCGCGGTGCGCGCAGCCATCGACCGGGCCGCTCCGCAAGACGCGGGCGCGGCAGACTCTGGGTTGATCTTGCAAGTCATGCCTCTGCGTAGCAGAGGAGGGCATTGAGCCGCCTGCGGCCGCAGCGCTGCCAGGGGGTGTGCCCGCACGGGTCCACGGCATGCCGCGGGGCATCTGCTGTCGGAGCCCCCTCTTGATCGACGCATAGCTCGCACGGGCCACTGTCCAGGGCTTCGGGCTGCGCCACCGTCCTCACCCGGTCCTCACTTCGCTCGGCTGCGGCTTGCGGGCGGTCCCCGGACATCGGCCCTTGCTGCTCGCAGTTCATGCGTCGAGGCGGCTCCGAAAGCAGATGTTCAACCCCGCGGCACATGCCGTAGAAAGGACCGGTCATGCGTGCACATCAAACCCCTCGTCAGCGCAACAYGGACAACCCGTCAGCCACGGGCGTTCCCCCCGTACCCCCCGAGGACTCACCCAAAGCAGATGTCTTGAAGGCAAGTGAGGGCGCGCCGCGCAGCGGCCGGATCGACGTCCGGCAGGCCGTCACCGATCGGATCATCGCGATGCTCGAGAAGGGTGGCAACGCGTTCCGCGAGCGCTGGACGCGGGCGGCTTCGCGCGGCATCCCGCGCAATGGCAAGACCGGTGCGCCGTACCACGGCGCCAATGTGCTGCTGCTGTGGGATGCCGCGATCGAGCAGGGCTACGCCTCCAACGTGTGGCTGACCTACAAGCAGGCCGCCAGCCTGGGCGCCCAGGTTCGCAAGGGTGAGCGGGCGGTGCTCTGCGCGCATTTCGAGCGCAAGGTGGGCCGGGCCTCATCGGGCGTTCCCGATTCGCTGCACACGTCAGGACGCAATGAGGAGGAGGGTGGTGCAACGGGCGAGGGCGAGCGGGACTTCCTGCTTTGCAAGCCGTTCTGGGTTTTCAACGTCGCGCAGATCGACGGCCTCCCGCCGGAGCGGGTGGATGATGGGAATGCGTCGAAAGACTGGGCCGATCGCTCGCCGATCGAAGGTGCGATGCGCTTCATCGGCGGTTGCAAGGCCGACATCCGGCACGGCTTCGATCGCGCGGCCTACGCCCCGCACGCCGACCGGATCCTCATGCCCGCCGTCGATCGGTTCACGAGTCCCGAGGCCTATTGCGCCACCGCGCTGCACGAGCTGGTGCACTGGACCGGCCACCCGGACCGGTTGGCGCGCACCTTCGGTGCGCGGTTCGGGGACGCCGCCTATGCCTTCGAGGAACTCGTGGCGGAGCTCGGCAGTGCCTTCGTGCTCGGTCACATCGGGCTGGTCGACGCGACGATCGAAGGACACGCGGCCTACCTCGACGCCTGGCTGCAGGTGCTGCGCAACGATCGGACCGCAATCTTCACCGCCGCGCGTCTGGCCGGCGAGGCGTTCGAGTACATCCTGAGCCGCGAGTTGCCGCCCGCGGGTGAACTCGCCCTGGCAGATAACGCGGGCAAGGAATAGGTGGAGGCATCCCCCTCGCCGCAAGCCCATGGTCATGCCCGCCTCGCGAGTGTGCTGAAGACCTACGATTGCTGTCGCTGGGTCAGGAGGCCGGGGCACTGGACCATCGCACTCGCCGCGCCCAGGAAGGGCGGCGAGGTCGGCACCACGGCTGAGCAGGCGGGTGAGTTCGCCGCGGCGACGGCCGCTGGATCCAAGCCGGCGACCTCGATGCCTCGCAGGACGCGTTTCCAGCCGATCTTCGGGTCGGACTGTGCCGACCAACCCGGACCCGGACGTCGATCCCGATCGACATACGCCTCGCCGAAATGGCTGCTTCGGCTTTGCTCCTGGACGCTTCAGGCAAGAAAGGGTGCCGTGAAGACCACCGGCCCCACCGCCCGCTCGCGCGGGCGCGATCCTCGAGCGCGACTGGTGGACGCCGACCGCTGGAGGCTACTTCGAGCATGTCTCGAAAGCCCGGAGGCCGAAGCGGTCCAGGCGTTTGCACACCGGCCGAGGTGCACCGACTGGGCACGGCCAGGAAGGCCGACATCGTGACTGCGGCCGAACGGCTGGCGGCGGGAACCGGAGGGTTGCCTGCGATGCTTGGGCGACAGGACGCTGATGCCCCGGCGCAGGCCATCGCGTCGGAGCCAGAAGCCATGGACCGCGCCGACACAGCCGGCGATGCCGAGACCGAAGATAGCGTGGTCGAGCCAGCCGTCGCATGAGTCTGGAGCCCCGGCCTGCGGGACGGGGCGTGTTCGGCGAGGGGCGCGTCGACGAATTCAGCGGCTGCGCCGCAGACGCGCCTGCGAGCGCGCACCGCCGAGGGCGGCGCGCAGCCACGATCCACGACAGGCCTCGCTGCGCGGGGTTGTGCCATGCCCTGCCGTGTCCGACGCTGGCGGGCAGGCCGCCGTGAACGACGCAGACACGCGCCGTGCGCGAGCGCCGTGGCGTGTCCCCCCTGATGGCCCTGCGCCTGTCCCGCTACTTCGGCGGCTCGGCGCAATGGTGGCTCAACATGCAAAGCGTCTACGACCTCAAGCTGGCCGAGAAGGAGGCCGCGAAGCAGATCGAGAAAGAGGTGCGGCCCCGCGAGCATGCGGTCACCTCCGCCTGATCCAACCGCCCCAAGGAAAGCCCGCCGCGTGCGGGCTTTTTTGCGCGCCCATACCACGGTCCTTGAATGCCGTGGGCTTCGATGCAGGTCCGCGGCAGCGCAGGCGTGGCCGACTTGCTAGGGCGTCGCCAATCGAGTCGACCATGGATGACGAGAGATACTTCATGCATGGAGATCACACCAGCCCAATTCGCCCAGATCGAGCACTGCCTGCCTTTGCGGCGCGGCAATGTAAGTCTCTCGAATTTGGACGTGTTGAATGCGCTCCTTTCTGTTGCAGAGCACGGATGCAAGTGGCGCGGCCTGCCCAAGCGCTTCGGCAACTGGTGTCAGGCGACACGACAGACTGCCCCCCCATGACGACATGAGGAATTGACCCCCCTCATGGCAGGAGGCCAAGATGGAAGGCAGTTCGAGCAAGCTCCGCGATCCGAACGGATCGATTGGAGACAGGCGATGCAGGCACCGGAGGACGTGGAGGCGATGCTTAACTGGCGTCGCTCGGCTGGGGCGCCAAGCGCATCGTCAACGAGTTGGGGTGCAGCCGCAACACCCTGCGGCGATACCTGCGCCAAGGCGGCTGCCCCCCTCTGGAGGGACCGATCAGGCGTGAGCGCAAAGCGCGAGGGGCGTAGCCCCTGGTGGGTGGGGGATGCCGGGTGGGAGCGCGAAGCGCGGGCGGAGGCCGGAGGCCGGAGGAGCCGGCGGGGGCGAGCATCATGCGCAGAACGTCCGACAGTTCCATGGCACACGCCTTGCCCATCCTGTGGGCACGCATGACGATGCCTCGATAGGCTCCTTGGAAGGTTCTCTTTGGATGCAGGGCGCCCCAGCGGCTTCGCCGCTGTCGGGCTGCTCCAGGTTCGCGCCTTCGCGCTCATCCCCTTCGGGGACGGCCTGCGGCCAGCCTTGCGCATCCCTGGCGCGCGGGACTGCGTCCCTTGAACCTCCCTGATCAGACTGCCTGCGGCAGGTGGAGGCGCTCGCCGCGCGGCGGTTGAGGTGCGCGTCAGCCTCGGGCCGTGCTGCCGTTCTCCTGCGTCTTTCGCCTTGTCCGGTGACTCTGCGCCCGCGGGGCCGGGGGACCGGCTTCGCCTGCAAGGGGGTTTTCATAAGGCTGCGCCTTACAAACCTTCCCCCTTGCTCCCCCGTCCCCGCCGTCGCTGCCGTTCACCGGGCGAAAGACTCAGGAGAACGGCGGACAGCTCCGGGCAGGAGACCGATGCACACCGCAACCCTTCATCGAAGGGCTCCAGATCTAGAAGCCCGGCATCCCTTCAACTTCAACTGCAAAGGAACCGACATGACTGCTGCTGCCCATATCGCTGCTGCCATCCAGGCCAGTGCCGAAGGCACGTCCGCGCCCAAGCTCAACGGGGCGAAGGCCCCGAAGAGGCCCAAGGCTTCAGAAACCCGCCAGCTAGCGAAGCCGAAAGCGCCCACCAAGGCGTCCATGAAGGCCGCCGCCCCTGTCGCCGCGCCTTCACCTGCTGCCCGCGACGTGCTGGTGCCGCTGAATCAACTCGTGCTCAGCGCCGCCAACGTGCGGCGCGTGTTCCACGAGGACGGCATCGCCCAGCTTGCCGCTCTCATCGAGTCGCAGGGGCTGCTGCAGCGCCTCGCGGTGGTCGCGCAGGCGGATGGGGGCTTCGCGGTGGTGGCCGGCGGCCGCCGGTTGCGCGCCATGCACCAGCTCGTCGCCGAGGGCCGGTGGAACGCCTCGCAGCCCGTGGAGTGCAGGCTCTACGACGATGCCCGCGCCGCCGAGGTGTCGCTCGCCGAAAACTCGGGCCGCGAAGCCATGCATCCCGCCGACGAGATGGAGGCTTTCCGCACACTGGTCGAGGAAGGTCTCACGGTCGCACAGGTCGCGGGCCGCTTCGGGGTGAGCGTGCTGACGGTCGAGCGCCGCCTGAAGCTCGCCCGCCTTGCCCCCCGGTTCCTCGCGATGTACCGCACCGACGAGATCGAGCCGGACCAGTTGCAGGCGCTCGCGCTGACAGAGGACCATGCGGCACAGGAAGCCGTCTGGGATGGCCTGCCGGCCTACGACCGCGATGCATGGACGATCCGGCGCTTGCTCACCGAACAGTCCTGCGCGGGGGACAGTCGATTGGCCCGGTTCGTTGGCATTGAAGCCTACGAGGCCCGGGGCGGTCGGGTGCGGCGTGACCTCTTTGCCGATGACGACGATGCGAGGAGCGTCTACCTGGACGATCCCACCCTCTTGCAGATCCTGGCGATGGAGAAGCTGCTCGCCCTGGCCGAGGAGGTGCGCGCCGAAGGCTGGGGCTGGGCCGATTGCCTGACCGAGGGCGACCACCTCGTGCTGCGCAGCTATGGCAGCGAGGCGCAGGCCGAGCGCGAACCGACACCGGAGGAAGCGCAAGCCATCGAGGCGATGGAAGCCGAGCGCGACCGTCTGGCCCAGGCCTACGACAGGAACGAGGACGGAGGGGACCCGGACGCCGACAACTACGCGGCCGAGGAACAGCGCCTGTCCACCGCCCTGGACGACCTGGACGACCGGCTCGACACCGCGCGTGCGACCTTGCGTGCGTGGACGCCTGAACAGATGGCGCGCACCGGCGCGTTGCTTCGCATCGACCACGCCGGACGGGTGACTGTCCACCGTGGCCTGATCCGACCCGAGGACCGGAAGGCGGGCGCAGGGCCGGGTGCTGGCGGCCCCGACTCTTTGTCGAGGAGCGGCACGGTAGAAGGCAGGGACGAGGGGGCCACGGAGGACACGCGCAAGCGCCCCGAGTTCAGCGAGAAGCTCATGCGCGACCTGACCGCCCACCGCACCGCGGCCATTCAGGCCGCACTGACCCAGAACCCGCAGGTGGCCCTGGTCACGCTTGTCCACCGAATGGCCGAGACCGTCTTCGGCCAGTACGGCCGGGGCAACGATGTGGTGAAGGTGACTGTGCGTCCGACCAGCGACTACAGCCTCGCGCAGATCGCGACCGGCTACGAGAACTCCCCGGCCTGCGCGATCCTCGGCCCAGCCGAGACGCAGTGGGGCGACCGGCTGCCGGGCAACCCGGAGGCGATGTTCGACTGGCTGCTCGGGCAAGACCGCGAGACGCTGCTCGACCTGCTGGCCTATTGCACCGCGCGGAGCATCGACGCGGTGGCGGGCCGCGAACGCTCGCGCGACCAGAGCGATGCGATCGTCAAGGCGCTCGGCATCGACATGGCCAACTGGTGGCTCCCGACCCCGACGACCTACCTGTCCAGTGTCAGCAAGGCCAAGGCGCTCGAGGCCGTCAAGGAGGCCACGGGTGTCGACGCGACCCACACCGTCGCCATGATGAAGAAGACCGAACTCACCGCCTACTGCGCCCGACAGCTCGAAGGCACACGCTGGCTGCCGGGTCCGCTGCGGATCGTCCATGCGCCCGTGAACGGCGAAGGCCCCGACGACGCGTGACCTGCCTCTGCCCGCTGCCCCGGTTCGGAGGCCTCGTCCTCCGAGGGGCATGCGGCTTCCATCCTTTCCCCCAGGAGCCCTTCATGAACATCCGGACTTCACTCACTTTGTGGGCCACCGCAGTGGTCTGCCTCACCGGGGCCGCCGTCGTCATCGTGGTTCATTCCGATGCCGGCACGCCCACCCGACCCACGGGCTTTCAAACCAGGTTCCAGCCGGCCCTCCGGCCGGACGCTCACATCGGGCGCTTCAGGCAGCTCACGCCTGTGCCACTCGATGACCCTGCACATCCTGGACCCGCGCGTACGTCGGGCCCCACCGCGGAGGAAGGTCGTCATGGCAACGCGCAAGCCCACCCCTGAAACGGCCGGAGCTGCCACCGAAGCAGCCTCCCGCGCGGCGCTGAGTCGATTCGAAGGACACTGTCTGTGCCGGCGAACGCGCGAGTGCGAAGAGCTGCTGCAGTTGGCCGTGCTCGGCATCGAACAGACCCGCGAGCGGCATGCGCCTGACACCGACCTGCGCGAGATCGCCGAGCACCTGACGGAGGCCGAACGTCACGTCGAGATCGCCCGTCGTCTCGCCGCCCGCTGGAGCGAATGATGGCCACGAAATCCGTCAAGCCGGTCACCCGGGAGACTTCGGCGTTGGTGCGCGAGCGTGGGCTTCGCGCGGTGATGGTGACGATCGTGGGCGGCGTGATCGAGCTTCGTGCCAAAGGCCTGCGATCGCGAGAGACCGTCGATGTGGCCTGGTGCTACTACGCGGCAGTCAAGCAGCGCGTCGCCTTCGAACGCGCCGAGCGTGCTCGGGAGGGAAGGGCGAAGAAGGGTCGGGCGGGTTGATCCCGCTTCTCGGGCAGGCCCGTCGGCGACCGCTGGCGGGCTCCCTCGTCGCCGACGTTCGGCATGCCGAACAGCGAGCCCGGCTTCGCACCGTCGAGCGAGGCACTGCGAGGCTGCCTGTTCGGCGCAGACACGGTTCAGGGCTTCCTGCGCAGCAGTCGGTCCAGTCGGCTTCGCGGCTTCGATGGAATCGCGGGCTTGGCGTCGCGGTAGGCGGCGCGCTGCGTTCGCAACGCTGCGGCGAGGGCGGCCACACTGGCGCCGTCGTAGTGCCAGATGCCCGTCACGGCCAGACAGCCGATCCTTCCGCCCTGAGGCTTCGGTGATACCCGGATATTCCGTACGCCGATGCTCTGCAGGATCTCGGACCGATATGAGGCGAGCGACGCCTCCCGACCCACGAATTCGGGAACGTCCCGGCTCAGTTCGATGCCGATCATGTGGACGGATGGATGACGCTCGGCGATGAAATTCACCACTTCGGCCAGCACGAGCCGTGGCAATGCGCCGGCCCGAAAACCCTCGAAGTCGACGGTCATGAAGTTCTCGACCAGCACCTCGGTTCCGTCGGAACTCAGCGTCACCGACTGCACGCGTCCGATCAAGGCTTCGCCGTCGAACACATCGATGGGTTTTCCGGGCACATAGGCGCGGCCGTCGGGGCCCGTGAGCCGCAGCCTGATGCCGATCACGCGGATCGCGACGAGTGCGTGTGGCCCGCACAGGGTCGTTCATGGTGCGCCGCGGTGGCTGCGCCGGCGGCGAGTTCTGGATGGTCCTCTGTGATCATGGACGCAGCTTATCGGCGGCGAGCGCTGCGGCCTCAGCTTCGAATCGAAGCCGCGAAGCGCACTCGTGAAGCATGTCGCAGTCCCATGAAGTTTCGTTGTCGACGATGTTCGGCGTGCCGAACATGCCGGCAACAAACGACGCCGCATCGGCTTCCTGGACGGGACACGCACACGGTGTTCGCGTGCCGAACACATCGAGATGCGCTGCTTCGAGGCATCGTGAGAACGTTCGCATGCGTTCAGGCGGGTCATCGTTGTTCGGCATGCCCGAACGGGTCCCAGATTTGCCCATTGAGTGCCTCCAAGCTTAAAGCTGTAAGGAGCGAGGTAGATGTTCGGCATGTCGAACGCTGAGGCCTTGTTTGGCTTTGAGGGCAGGATAGACTGGCGTCAGACATTGTTAACGTTCCGTCGTTCACCATGACCAGCGCGAACCGAACTGCCGTTGTCGGCACCCGCACCTCGAGCGAAGCGAAGGCTCGTTTCGCTGCCCTTGCGGCAGGTCGCGGAGTCACCGAATCGGCGCTGCTCGCGTTGCTCATCGAGCAAGTGGTTGCCGACAACCCAGAACACGACGTTCGAGCGACGCTGTTTCGCATCGCAGATGAAGGTCCCGCCATCGACCGCCTGACGCTTCGCTTGCGGCCGGGCGACCGGGCTCTCGTCGATGCGCGGGCTGCAAGCCGTCGGATGAAGACCGCGAGCTACTTGTCGATGCTCGTTCGAACCCATGTCCGCGGAACGCCGGTGATGCCACCGCAGGAACTGGATGAGTTGCGCTGTGCGGCTGGCCTTCTGGGATCCATGGGACGCCAGCTCCGCGCCATGGCTTCGCAGTCCCCATGCCAATCCGATTGCACCGCGGATTTCGCGGAGCTGCTGGTCGATGTCGGTCGGGCCGTCGAGAGCGTTCGCGCGGGGGTCTCCGACGTTGTCCGCGCGAACCTCAAGAGTTGGGAGGCCGGCCATGCCTAGGCACATCGTCACCTTGCCTCGCACCGCGGGGATGGAGTTCGACATCGTCAGCTACGGCCGACGGGGACCCAGTGCACCCGCTTCGCTGAGCGTTGACCAGGTCGAGCAAGTGAAGCGAACGGTCAGCCGCACGCCCGAGGTGATGGTGAAGGTGTCCGGCGGCGCGCGCGATACAGGAGGCGCCCGAGCCCACCTGAAATACATTGACCGCCACGGGAAGCTCGACATCGAGACCGATGATGGCGTCGCAATGCGCGGTCGCGGCGCCGCCGAGCAACTTGTCGGCGACTGGCAACTCGACCTGTGCCGAAGCGAGCACAGACCGAAGCCGAAGGATGGCGAGAAGGACACGCGCTCCAAGCTGGTCCACAACATCGTCCTGTCGATGCCGGCTGGCACACCGCCGAAGAAGGTCTTGGCGGCCGCAAGGCATTTCGCGCGTGAGAACTTTGCGCTTCAGTATCGGTATGCCATGGTTCTGCATACGGACCAGGCCCATCCGCATGTGCATCTCGTCGTCAAGTGCGAGCACGAGTTCGAGCCAGGTCGGCGCCTGTATGTGCGCAAGGAGACGCTGCGCTCGTGGCGCGAGCAGTTCGCGGCGTTGATGCTAGAGGAGGGCGTGGCGGCCAACGCGACCCCGCGCCAGTTGCGGGGGACTCGAAAGGGCCTGAAGGATCCGATCCATCATCGGCTTCGCGACTTGAGAACAACCCAGGCAGCGAGCACGGATCGGTTCGCTGGTGGTCGACCGGCCCAGGACTCCAGCTTCATGCGGCGTCGGCTACTGGGTATTGGCAAAGACCTGCAGGCAGGTCGAGTGGTTTCGGAGGATGGCAAGGCCAAGCTGCTGGCGACGCGATCCGAGGTCCTGGATGGTTGGGGAGCGACGGCCGAGACGCTGCGACGCCAAGGGCTTGCCGATCTGGCGGGTCAAGTAGAGCGCTTCATGCAGAAACTGCCGACGGCTGTCGCCGACCGCGAGCACTTGGTACAGGGCTTGTTGGCACGCCTGAAGGCACAGCGCCATGCGCGGGGTCCCGCTCGGAGTGAGCGAAGCCGCTGAACGGCGAGGCTGTTGTCGTGCCAGCGCGCGGCCAATGGACGCACCGGCAACGCGAATTCGGACAGCGGGAAGTGCTCCCACACGCGAGCGGCTTGGGGGTCGCATCGAACTGCGGCTTGGGCGGCGTGACGGCCATGTACCCGGTGGGCCCGGCGCGATCCCGGATTGCGGTCACAGCGGCAACAACATTCACCGCGGCTGATCACCCGGCGATGCACACGCTGGGCGGCTGTTGACCGATGCCGCGTGAAGCTACCGCTTCTCCCCGCGGTTGAGTCTGAACGGGCAATCGAGCCGGCAAGAAAACCAGAAATCGAACCGGAATATCGATTGGGTGTGGCTTCTCTAAACCATTGTTATTCATAAGGTTTTCATGGAAAATAACGGAAACACAACCGGAAATCATGTCAGAAAAACCCAAGGCGATCGCGGTCTATGACCAGCCCCATCAGTTCGAGCCGCTGTTGCCGGCGCAGAACTTGGACGGGCTGATTGAAGCAACCCGCCGCGTCTTCGAGAAATCCGCACAACTGCGAGCCTCGGCAAGCCCTCAAGCACGGGATGCCCTGCGGGCGATCGTGCGCTCGATGAACTCGTACTACTCGAACAGCATCGAGGGGCAGGGCACGCACCCGGCAAACATCGAGCGCGCGCTCAGGCACGACTTTTCCGAAAAGCCCGACGTGGCCCTGCGCCAGCGGGTGGCCGTTGCGCACATCGAAGCGGAACAGGAACTCGAGCACCTCGTGTCGACGGAGGCGGCAGCCCTCAGCAGCGATTTTCTTCTGAAGGCACACACGGCCTTGTACGGCAGGCTTTCGGAAGACGACCGGCGCACGGACGATGGACGCATCGTTGTGCCGGGGGAGCTTCGCAAGCACGACGTCGCAGTCGGCCGGCATCAACCTCCGACCTGGCAGTCGCTACCCCAGTTCCTGGCGAAGATGGATGAGCGATATGGCCGGCTCAAGGGCGTCGATGCGGTTCTCTATACGATTGCGTCCGCCCACCACCGCATGGCGTGGACTCATCCGTTCGAGGACGGGAACGGGCGTGCTGTCCGGTTACAGAGCCACTGCGCCCTGTTCCCTCTCAGCGGTGGCCTCTGGTCCCCCAATCGGGCGCTGGCGCGCCAGCGCGAGGTCTACTACGAAATGCTCGACAACGCGGACAGTGCGCGGCAGGGTGATCTCGATGGCCGTGGAAACCTCAGCCAGAAGATGCTCTGGGAGTGGTGCCGCTATTTCATCGAGCTGTGCGAGGACCAGGTCACGTTCATGACCACCATGCTTGATCTTCCGAAGCTAAAGGATCGCATTCGCGCCTACGTGCTCGTGCGCGGGATTACGGACGGAATCGCCGAGTACCGGGAAGAGGCCATCTTTCCGCTTCAGACGGTCGCAACAACGGGTTCGGTCTCGCGGGGCCACTTCATCAGGATGACCGGCCTTGAAGAGCGCACAGCTCGCAAGGTCGTGTCGCGCTTCTTGGCCGACGGGCTGCTGAAGAGCGATGGCCACCGGTCGGAACTGAGCATCGGGTTCCCGATGTCTTCGCTCAATATTCTGTTCCCCAACCTGTATCCAGAGGCCGCAACGGCAGCTCTCGAATAGCTGGCGGCTCGAAGTCGATGTGGGGTCAGTTGCTGATATCGCTTGACACCGGCGAATCGGCCATCGGCGGGGAACCTGATGTGAGCAGTTCCGGCGCACACCGCTTCGTCATTGCAGAGCGCACCTCACCATCTGTTCAATTTGAACCGCGTCGTCAGCGCCTGCCAACACAAGGAGGAAGGTGGGTGTCGATGGCTCGTGTGGTACAAATGTGCTACATTGGGGTTCGCTCAGAAGGTCCAGGAAAGTTGCCCATGTCTACGACCACGATCCGAATGGAAGATGCCCTGAAAGCTCGCATCGCGGCGGCTGCCGAGCGAGCCGGAAAGTCGTCACATGCCTTTATTCTGGATGCGCTATCCGAGACGGTGGAGCGCATCGAGACGGACGACGAGTTGCATCGGATTGCCGACGAGCGGTGGGTTGCTTTGAAGCGGACTGGAAAATCGGTGGCCTGGACGGATGCGAAGGAATATTTGCAGGCCCGCGCTAGCGGCAAGAAAGCGCGCCGGCCGTCAGCGCGACAGCCTTCGCGCTGATCGAGTCATGGCTCGAATCGAGCTTGCTCCCGAAGTTCTTGACGACCTTGATCGCTTCTTGGATCACATGGCGCAGTTCGACGCGGTGGACATCGCTAAGCGGATCGAGGAAATCATCGAGGCCATCCAAGTGCTTGCGCATAGTCCTCAAATCGGCAGACCGGTGAAAGACGGAAAACGGGAATTGGTCATCGGCAGGGGTGCTAGAGGCTATGTCGCGTTGTATCGCTACTTGGCCGAGGTTGAGACGGTCTTCATATTGGCAATTCGCGCGCAGCGAGAATCGGGTTTCAAACATTGATCCCTTCGTGCAGGGGCGCATGACTTGGATCCGGCGAAGATCGCGAGATGGTGGAGATCCGGGGCATGGCGCTGCAACCGACACCCAACGGCAAGATTGTTTGGCTCCGCCGACATCTTCGATCGCGATGCGAATCGCCACAGTGCCCGCCGGGCCGTCGTCGTCTCGATAAATACCCGACATGTCGCTGATGGATGCGTTGGTGGCAAGGCGTGGAGAGCCCCTCGAGGCGGCCTTGGGTTCAGCTAGCGCGTAGGGGGATCCGTCGGCTTTTCTTTCGCCGCGATCCGCGCCATGTCGCCGCGTTCAATGCGCTGGGCGATGTTCTCCCGGGCATGGAGCACCAGGCGCGTCGCCTCGTAGTCCTGGTATTTTTCAGACTCGAGCATCGCCAGGCCCAGGGATTGCACGGCCCGTGCATGGTGGGGAAATTCCTTCACGAACTCGTTGCGTTCCATGGCCCGGAAGGCGGCGCCCTCGCGCGCCCATTGCAGCATCTGGGCGGCCGCAGGAACTGCTTCGCATCGCGCCACTGCCGCATCGCGCCATCGCAGCACCTCGCTCGCCACGTCGCGAGGCACTACGGGGTCCTGGACCAGGCGCCGCACCAAGGTCTCCCACCGCATGGCGGTCTGCACGAGTTCCCTCGGCGCCGGCGTGCGATCACGCTCTGCGTCCAGCGTGACCTGGGCACGCGTGGTGCGAAGCCATTCGCCTTGCGTCAATCGGTTCTCGTAGAACTGGGCGCCCCGGGGATCGATGATGCGCAGGCCATCCACGGCCCGGCGATCCTCCAGATGCCCCATCACATGGCGGACGTTGGCGAGCGCCGCGTCGTGCGCCGCGGCTGAAATGAAAGGCGCCGGCAAGCCGCGGGATCGCCACCGGTCGTAGCGCGCCATCAACGCGATGCGACTCAGGTCGGGATGGGTGCTGACGAATACGGCCTGCACCGCGTACGCGGCCTTGCGCAACGCGGCCGCCAGCCTCGGAATCGACCTCGCATCCTCCAGCTCGTCCTCGATGACCATGTGCAAGCGCTGCGCTCTCGCGTCCTCGACGGCGCGACCCAACCAATGCACGATGTTGGGCTGGATGGCAGGGAAATCGACGGCGCTGTCTGCATGGCTGGCCGGGTGGTAGGCCGTCAGACGCTCGATCGAGAGATGGATGGCCGGGCCTGCGGTCTTGAGCAACTCGCGCCGCAGCAGGGCTGCGGCCACCGATACGCCGGCCCCAGGTTGCCCGGCGACGAACATCGCGACCGGCTGGGGGGACGCGGGGATGCCCGCGAACAKGTCGGGTCGGACCCTGCGCTCGTAAAGACGGTCTCGCTCGGACGCGGAAAGATGGCCCGTTCGCGTCATTCGGCGGCCCCCGAAACGGTGGGATGGGCAGGAGGACCGTACCTCGCCAGAATCCGTGCGACGTCGGTGGCGCTCATCGGGTCGAAATCGGCGAGCAGCTTGCAGGCGGCGTCGCGTTCGTCGCGTATTCGCTCGAGTCGCCGGACGTCGGGAACTGCCAGGGCCAGACCTTCGTCGAGCGACGTCGTCAGATCGGCGATCGTCCGGTGCAGCAAGGCCAACGCCAACTCCGCGTCCAGCGAGGCATTCAGCGGGTCCCAGTAGCGCGGTTCGTAGTCCTCCACGGGCGGGATTGCCGCAGATCGAGAGGGCGCGTCCCGATCCTGGTCGATCGAGAAGCTGCGCAGGCGGACCGCCTTGGTCAGCATCATGCGCATCACGTCCGGCAATTCCATGCCGACCTCGGCCGCCATCCGATACGCTTCCTTCGCGATCGCGCGGTCGATTCGGAATCGGATGATCGGGCTTTCCATGGCGACGCGAGTTATAGCAGGCCGCGGGAGGCGTACCCCGGGGGCTCGGCGCTTTTTCGGCCCTGACGTGGGCCGGACCACGGGCAGCGAGGCTCAGGCCAGCTGCTTGACGAGCCAGATGACGCTCAGGTGGGCGGGGTAGAAGGCATAGAAGAGCCACCGGCAGCGCCTCACGGGAAGGGCCACCTGCGCGGCCGCCCAGATGAGCGGCAGGCCGGCGAGCGCCGCGAGGTTGCGGTTCACCACCCCCAGCGATGCGATCGCGGCCGCCCAAAGAGCAAACCGCAACGCCGTCGGCCGCCGGCAGAAGGCCCAGGCGCCGATGCAGCTCAGCAATCCGAACCACCAGAACTCGACCACCGCCCCCGCGAGGATGAACAAGCCGATTGCCAACGCCGTGCGGGTCCGGCCCCCGCCCTCGCGCAGCGCCACGAGGGCGGTTGCCGCGAGCAGCGTCCAGAGAATGTTCAGCGGCCACCCGCCGACAAGCGCCACGTAGGCAGGCGTCGCCACTGCGCCGAAGGCGAGAAGCCGCCACATCACTCTGCGGTGCACTCCCGCCGCCCAGGCGCCAGGGCGCGCGAGGTTGTACATCAGCACGAAGCCGAACAAGGGCATGACCATCCGGCCGAGGTCAAACAGGAAGACGAGGCGCTGGTCCCACAGATACTTGTTGACGTGGTCGAGCACCATCAGGATGAGCGCGAGCCACTTCAGGCCTTCCAGACTGCCGTCGGCGACCACGAAGCGTGCCTTGTGGGGGTGCGCGCGGGTCGATGTGCTGCGGGTCAGCATGATCGGACCGTCACGCGCATGCCAGGTTCAGGTCAGTAGGCCGGGGGCAGGTCCGTGCCCTCGTGCCAGAGACGCTGCCATTCGGTCGTGTACTGCGCCGCGATAGCGGGCGCGTTCCGAAGCACCAGCACGATCTCGGCGTTGCGCCTGGCGGCCGAGGCGGTGTAGTTGAAGCTTCCGGTCTGCACGGTGGCGCCATCGACCACCATGAACTTGTTGTGCTGGAGCGCGTAGCGCGCATTGAGGCGGACGGGCACACGCTCGTTGGCCAGAAACCGCGCGGCCGAATAGTCCTTGGTCGCCTCGCCAGCGTCCACGATGACGACCACCTTCACGCCCGCGCGCGCGGCGTCGCGCAGTGCGACAGCGACCGGTCGGCTCGTGAAGGCGTAGGCAGCTACGAAGATCGATGATCGCGCGCCGCTGATCGTGTCGAGCACCAGGGGGAGCGCCTGTCCCGGTGTGAATGCTGCGAAGGCCTCGATCTGCAGGGATGGCGTCCGCTCCGCCGATGCCAGCGGCAGGCCGCTGCCGATCGCAAGGGCCGCTGCCAGAGTGAGCAGCCGGCTGGCGACATGTCGACGGCGCGAAGGGGACGAGTGGTCGGTCATGGTCATCCACAGGGTTGCGTCGCTTCATTCGCGTGTGGGCTCGGGTTCGTCCCTGCGGGGGGGCGTGCGGCCGCGCGCTTGCACCGGGGCATGCAGCGTGCGCGGTGGCGGCATGCCGATGCGTTCGCCTCGCTCCACGGCGTCGGCGAGGCTGTGACGGATCGCCTCGACCACCCTTCGCTGATCGTCGGGGCGCTGCGTCAGCCGGCGCGCAAACTGCCGCGCCAGTCTCAGGCCCAGCATGGCGCCTGCGAGGTCCGGATACTGGGCCAGCACGGCACTCGCGGCCATCTGGCCCTGGCGCACGACTTCGGCCTTTCGGCTGAGGGCTCTGACGTAGTCCGTCTTCTCGACCGTCCAGCCCATGCGCTGCGCGGCCTTCCTTGTCTCACCGACCAACTCACCGGCCTCATTGCGCCGCGCGACCCGGACCGTCACGGATCGGCCGCCCTGCTGCCGCAGGCTCACTTGGTCGCCAACCCGTACACCCGAACGGGATTCGGCCAAGGCGCGTTCGAGGTCCGCGCCCCAGAACGTGCGTTCGCCGGCCGGGGTCCGCACGCGCGCGTAGTACGACATGCGCTCACTCGGATCGAAGTGGTAAGGCGCCGCTGCGTGGGCGAGCAGCTCGCCGGTGACCGGCGGGCGAAGCCCGTCGGGCGTCGAGCGGATCTCGCGCGCTTGCAGTCCGGAAGGGGACCGTTCGGTCGCGGTTGGGCCGCGTTCGGTGATTCGTTCCCCGCCTCGTTCCGCGCCGTCTGTCCCTGGCGGCCTGCGGTCCCGGGCCCGCTGCAACTGCTGGCTTTCGAGATCCGTCGGCGCGTAGCCCCGCACCTCGATGTCCAGCAAGCTCGCTTCGCGCCACACCGCGCGCCGGAACGCCTCGGTGCCCTTCAGCTGAACCACCTGCCAGCCTCGCGCCTGCATGATCGCCACCACGCTATGGATCACCTCGAGGTTGTGCGTGCGCACCTTGAGCCGCGTGCCTTGGTCAACGAAAGCCAGCGTGCGATCGGGAAAGAAATAACGGTCGTCGATGCGCAGGAAGCGCCGGACCACGGCGTCCGGCACGACGCGGTTCGATGCGGCGCCGGGCCGCGGGGGCTGCTCGTCCACCATGCCAGCCCCGCCGTCCGGATCGCCGACGACGTGGTGGCTGGAGTTTGCCGGAGGGGTGGGATCAGTCGGATCGTGGGCCATGGGGGTCTCCTGCGGCCGTCGTCAGTCGAGCAGCTTCGAGATGAAGCTGTCGGCTGCGGCCTTGATCTCGGCGTCGGTCATCGGTCCCTTCGGGATCTCGACATCGTCGAAATCCAGGGAGAAATCCTCGAGGTCCAGGTCTTCGAGGCGTGTCGGATCGACTTGCATGTCGGGAACCTCCTTGGCAGCGTCGTGGGCGCCTGGGTGGGCAGGGCGAGGGGGGCGGGGGCCTGGCGCCATCCGCAGTCGCGTGACGCTCGCGATGTCGAGCAGGGGCACTTCGGGCGGCGGGCGTTCCCGCTTGGCGAAGAAGCGGTCGCGAAAATAGTAGACGCGGTGCGCGAGCACTGGGCGAAGGCCCTCGTAGAAGAGGATCATCCGGTTCGTCCCCAGCTCCTTGACCTCCTGCGGCAGCAGGAGCCGCCGCGGCTGCTCGCTGATGCTCACGGTCGGCGACTTGCCGGCGCCGCCCCACATGGGGCGGCTGATGTTCTTCTGCCGGACCGTGCAGGTGCCGAGTTCGCGCGACACCGCCTCGGCATCGTCGAACTCCTTCGGCGGAAAGACGATGCGCGCGGCCAGCATCTTGCGGATCGATTTCGCCCCTTCGATCCCATACTTCTCGATCAGCTGCGAGTTCGACTGCACGATGATCACGGTGCGCACGTTGTAGCCCGGCAGGAAGGCGGTGGACTCGGCGATCACCGGAATGCGCCCGAGCGCCGGGAACTCGTCCAGCATGAGCAGCAGCTGGAGTTTGAGCGCCGGGTTGTTTTCCGGGAGCTCGCGCGTCTGCAGGCCGATCGCCTGCTGGAAGAAGAGGTTCAGGAGTGGCTGCAGTCGCGCGATGTTGTCCGGGTTGATCTGGACGTAGATCGAGATCGGGCGCTTGCGCAGTTCGCGCAGGTCGAAGTCATTGGCAGACGTCGCCGCGTCGATCATCGGGTTGAGCCAGAGGTCGAGCCGGCTCGTGAAGGTCTTGCGGATGCTCGAGGCGGTGGTCGGCGCCAGGTCGATGACGTCGTAGAGGCTCTGCACCGTTTCCTGGGAAAGCGGGTAGCCGGCACGTTCGCAGGCATCGATCACGCGCTTCCAGTGCTTCTGGAAGCCTTCGTCGTCGCTCGCCATGCCCTGGCGCAAAACCTCCCCCAGGGTGCGGGTCGCGCCCTCGGTCTCGAACAGGTACAGCGCGATCCCGAGAAACAGCGAGCGTGCGGAGGAGGTCCAGAACGGGTCGCCTGCGTGCGGGTCCGGAAAGAGCATCGTGCCGATGCGCTGCAGGTCGTCGATGCAGCGGTAGGGCACGCTCGAGACGTAGCCCAACGGATTCCAGCGCGCGGATCGTTCGCGCTCCGACAACGGATCGAACAAATGCACCTCCTGGCCATGCGCCGCGCGGTAGCCGGCCGTACGCATGAAGTTTTCGCCCTTGATGTCACTGACGATGGTGGAACCCGGCCAGTTCAGCAGGTTGGGGATCACCAGGCCGACGCCCTTGCCGCTGCGCGGTGGCGCCTCCAGTTCGACACCCTGCTGGCCCGGCAGCACCAGGTAGCGGTTGCCGAGGCGCCCGAGGATGATGCCGTGCTCGCCGAGCAGTCCGGCTCTCGCGATCTCCCGCTTCGTCGCGAACCGTGCGTCGCCATGCAGGGGTCGGCGGCGCGACAGCATCGCGAAGCCGACCACACCGAACGCAAGCCCCTGGCCACCGGCCAACGCCATGATCAGCGCGCGCCGGATGTCGGGCCGTTCGCCGTAGCCCTGCCAGTAGCGCCAGGCGGTCAGCGGCGTGGCCTGATGGGGCGGCAGCTTCACGGCCATCAGGAAGAAGTAGCCGGCCAGGTACAGGCCGACCACCGCCGCGCACAGCAGCGCGACCGTCACTTTCAACGGGCTACGCAAGGCCTCTGAGCTTGGTTTCAGGGTCATGCCAGATCTCCGTCACCATGCGCCGCTGGCGGTCGCGCGCGCACTGCACCACCACATCGATGCTCAGCTGCGCCAGTTCGACCCCCTCGCGGGTGCTCATGCCCTGACCCGCGTCGCTGCGCTTCATGAGCTGCGCGAGCGCCACGAAGGCCATCTGGGCGCTGTCCGCATGTACGCTCGTGATCGAGCCCGGGTGGCCGGTGTTGACGGACACCAGGTAGTCGTACACCTCGTCGCCGGTGCGCAGTTCCGAAACGAAGATGCGGTCGGGCCGCTGCCGCTTGGCGCTCGCGAGGAGTTGCCCCGGCGTGATGGCCGCCTGCCCCTGGGCACCCTGCGAATAGAACAGCCGGACGTGATTCGGCTGATTGCGCAGCGACAGCTCCTTGACGTCCTCGATCGTGACCAGGCGCTCCTCCGGCGGCACCTCAAGGATCAGTGCCTTGCTCAGTGTCGTCTTGCCGGATCCAGTGGCACCGGACAGCAGGATGTTCCTGCGCAGCTGCACGGCGCGGCGCAGGAAGCGGACGATCTGCCGCTCGCCCAGCAGTTGCATGAGCTCGCGATCTTCCGGCGAGGGAACCGTGCCGGTTGCGACGGGACAACAGGCAACCGGGACGCTTCGAGTCGACTCGAACATGCCCAGCCCGTCGAGCTCCTCCAGGCTCCAAAGCACGTTCGACGGGCGTCGGATCGTGATCGAGACGGTGTGGTCTTCGGTAGCTGGCGGCAGCACGATCTGGATGCGCTCGCCGCCGGGGAGAGTGGCCGACAGCAGCGGCTCGCTCGCCGAAATGCGCTGACGCGTGAAATTGGCCACCAGCTTGGCGATCGACATGCACCAATCGAAGGTCGCGAAGGGCAGCGGCTCGCGGGTCCATCCGGTCTGGCGCTCGACGAAGGCGCTGCCGGGTTGGTTGATGCAGATCTCGGTGACTTCCGCATTGTCGAGGAGGGCGCACAACGGTCCGAGGAAGAGTGCCAGTGACGACGGCTCGTCGTGGACAGGCTCACCCCGGCCCGCACGCCTCGAGAAAGCGGGAGTGGCGATCTCGGGAAGGACCGTGTCAGGGGCGGTCTGGATCGCTGCGGAGTGCATAGACGGCCCTGAAATCGACATCGCGCGCAACTAGGATCTGGATGCGCTCGCCCTGGTTCTTGATCACAGTCGGCGGAATCGACATGGTGTTGCGAAGCACCTCGGCGATCACGTCGCGGCTGCCCTGCGGGCCGAGCACCACGCCGCCGCCACTGCCGACGTTGGTGCCGCTCTGCTGATTGGCGACGATCGCCTGCATGGTGCCGTCGATCACGGACAAGAGGATCGCGGCGCCGAAGCGCTGCCAGAAGTGGGTATCGACAAAGCCGGGCAGGCCGTTGCGTCCGAGCTCGTCCGTGCCGGGGGACGCAAGCTGAACGACGACGCCCGTGGGCGTGCGCGCCTCGTTCCACACCACGAAGACACGCCCCTGTCCCTGGCGAGGCTCGCCGCGCTGCTCGCCGACGAACTTCGTTCCGCGCTCCAGCAGCACCACCTTGCCGTCGGCGCCATAGATGTCGCTGGCGCCGATGCAGGTCGTCATGCCTTCGTAGGTGGAATCGATCGCGGTCTCGAGCGTGCAATCGATGAACGCGCCCTTGGGGAGTAGCATGCGGCGGGTCGGCAGCAGCTGCGCGGTCACGGCCGGCGTCGGGGTCGGCTTCAGCATCGCCGCCAGGGTTCCACCGCCTCCAGACGGAGAGGTTGTCGGCGCCTGGAGGGAACCGAGCAGCTGGGCCATTCCGGGGGTCATGCCCGGTGCCGTGGCCATTGGCGAGATCCCCGGCATCTGCGGCGCAGCGGCGAAGGCTCCAGCTGCGGGCGTGTTGGCCGCTCCAGTTGCGGAGGTCGTCTGCGCGCGGCGAAGGACCGGGATGCCAAGCTGGCGCTCGAGCGCCAACTGCTCGGGGGTCTTGTCCGGCGGACCGCCACTGCTCGAGGTGGCAGGCGGAGGCGGAGGTGGCAACGCCGGCGATGGCGTGCCGGCCTTCGTCGCCGACCGGGCGATCGGGGGATCGATGCGGCCCAGCGGCGGCACCTTCATTTCGCCGGCCGCGCGAGCTGCGGCTGCCTTTCGGGTGGATTCCTCGGCGTCCTTGGTGCGGGAATACTGGGTGTTGTAGTACCAGAACAGGAAGCCGGCCCCGAGAAGGACGATGGTGCCCAGTGCAAGGCTGCTGCTCACGCGCGACTGGATCGAGCGCTCACGGTTCACCGAGGGGATGGCGCGCTCGCCCTGCACCGTGTGGGCCTGCGCATTCCCGGGCGAGGATTCGTCGGATCCCCCTTGCTCGCCGTGACCGGACAGGATCTCCCCGGTGTCTTGGTCGACGGTCGGTGGCTGGTCTTGCGGCTGGCGATCGCGGTTGCCGAGGTCATCCGGCTTGCGTTGGAGGCGATCCTTCCCGTTCATGGCGCGGCTCCTGGCGTGGTGCGCGCTACGCCGGGCACGGTGGTGTTCGAGCGGCTGAGCGCTCCGCCGCCGGCAAACGACTGGTTCACCACGCAACCGACCAGCTTGCCGCGTCGGAGCACGAAGCGTCGAGCGATCCGGTGGATCACGACCTCGTCGTCCTCGATGTTGAAATTGAGCAGCGATTCGGAGCCGTCGTCGTTCTGGACGAACATGGCGGGGAACTCGGACCGCGTCTGGAAGCGAAGCCGGGTCTGCACGCCGTCGTCGTAGGCGCTCATCGGCTTGAGGGTGGTGCTGCCGCAGAACCAGTAGTCGCTGTTGCGCGGGCGCTCGGCGACTTCATTCTTCATGCGAGCCTCTGTCAAGAGCCGCTCGCGCTCGGCGGCCGCGGCCCGGGCGTCTTCTTCCGGATAGGTGAAACGGATGGAATAGACCATGCGACGTGCCGCCTTGCCCGTGGGTGCGGTCGCCGAGACGACATAGTCGAAGTGGTAGGCACGGCGATTGGTGAGCACCGTCAGGTTCGTTGTCGCATGGGCCTCCTTCGGCTTGATGAAGAAGTGATTGCGCTCGGCGCCCACGTCGAAGGCGCCGTTGTCGCCGGACCCGAGGTTCACGAACTCCTCTCCCTCGGCCCACTGCATGTGGATTTGGAATCCCACGTAGCCTTGTAACTCGACCACGTCGTCCGGGTTGTAGGCAACGACGCGAATGCGCGCATCGACGGTACCCGCCGGTGGTACCGTGCCAGCCTCGACGTTTGGCGAAAGGACCGCCATCGCCGTCAAGGCGCCGATGAAGAGGGTCGTCAGGGCCCGGCTCATCGCGTGTCTCCCTTGCCGCCGGGAAGCACGCCCGTCGCCACCTCCGGCTCGCGCCGATACTCCACGACGCGAAAACCCAGCGGATTGAGTGACCGGATCTTGTCGTCCTTGGAGGGCTGCGTGTAGGCGAACTCGATGGTCGATACCCAGTGGCTGGCCTGCTCTTCCCCCGTAGCTCCCGGGCGGGTGAAGCGACTGAAGCGGACCTGGGCGAGCTTGTCCCGGCCGCTCTCGAGCTTGAGGAAGGTCACCGAGCGGATCTGCGTGCGAACGGTCGTTCCGTCCTTGAAGAGATTGAGGGGTGAGAGCGGGTTGTTGGTGTTCCAGAGCGCGGCCCATTCCTGATTCAGACGCGGGGAGTTCTGTGCAGCGACCAGTTCGTAGTCGGCCTCGGCCGTTCCGTAGAAGTACCGCTCGCGGGCGATCACATGGTTCGACAGAAGGTTGCGGGTCACGACCTGCTCGATGTCCGTGGTGCCCTCGTAGGGCGGAACCACATCGACGATGCCGCTGCTGCTGTCGACGCGAATGACGACGGGTATCGGCTGCTTCAGGGGCGTGAGACCGGCAACCGCGGCGACGGCCAGCAATGCGATGACGGAGGCAATGGCCGCGACGGTCCACGCCAGCTTTGAGGATCGAGCCGCGCGACGTGCGCGATCGATCTCCCAGCTCTGGGCCTCCTGCAGGTATCGATCAAGGGTTGGCCCGCGATTCATGAATCGCTCCTCGCATGGATGCATCGGCCTGGGCGTTGATCGGGCTCAAGTCTCCTTCGCACTCGGGCGGCAACGGGGGCCGCGTTCCGCATGACGAGAGCAGCGTGATGATCGAGAGAATCAGAGGGACCAGCCTCATCTTGTCCTCCACTTCTCTAGCGCAGGGTGTTCGGATTGGGCATCACCTGCTCCCGAGGCACTACCGTGCCGCCACGCCTGGAACCGCCGATCCGATCCCATGTGTTTGAGACGCCTGCGCCGAGGCGATTGCCGGCCAACCGGCGCAGTGAGTCCCATTTGCTGCCAGGGTCGCGGCGGAGTCCGTCGAGTACGCCGCGGCCGAACTCGTAGGTGGAGCGACGGGCACCGCCCATGCCCCAGCCGATCACGCCACTTACGGTGCCATAGGTGCTGAGAGCAACACCGCTTGCGAGCCCTGAAGCGATCGGCATTACCTGCCTCATGACCAAGAACACAAGGGCTGCCGCTAGGCAAACTCTCGCACTTTCCGCAATGGTGATGCCAGTTCCCGACGTAGCGGCATTTGACGCATAGGCGCGTAGCACCGACAGCAAGAGGGCGGAGGTGAAGAGCGTCAGGATTCCGATGAACGCATAGTTTGCGAGCTGCGCAACCCACGATTCAAAGAATCGCTTAGTTGCATCAAAGAAGAGCATGACGATGAACACCGGACCGAGAGCAAGAAGGACGGCGATGGCAACCTTGGATAGGGCCAACATGAAGGCTGTCACCACGACGGACAAACCGACAAGCAGATAAACGAGGAACCCCGCTGCATAGAAGGCGAAGTCGCTGTCTAGGACGCTTCCTTTCTTGAGCAGATGTTCGGCAATCGCGGTTCCGTCTAGCCAGACTTGATCAATCACTCCGACAATCGATGGTGCGCCTATGACTGCCGCGGCCAACTGATCAGGCGCTGTGAAGAAGGTGTTCGTGATGATCTCGTGGTAGCTCCACAGTCGAAGGCCGAAGCCAAGGATGAGGCCAATCACCACGATTCGCCTGATGCCTTCCCAGATGGGTTCTTGTACCCGACCTGTCAGGCATAGGAAGCCCCACATCATCACGTAGATCGTGGCCAGGGTGACGGCTGCGGGCTCTATTGCGGCGGCCACGCGAATCGTGTTCGTACTGACATAGTCAGCGACTTGTATGTTCAGCCAAGCGAAGAATTGAGCGAAAAATCCCACAGCGGCCTCACTACTTTGCATTGCCCAGGGGGATCGGAACGGGTTTTAAGTCTCGGGTGTTCCCGATGCCTTCCAACTTCTTTCGACGAAGGTCCTCGTCGCGGGAGGCAGCCTTGCTCTCTGTAGGCGGATCGACGGTGGTCGGTGGAGTCGAAATAGGAGGCTCTGCCCACTGCTGGACGATGTAGTAAGTACCTCCCGCCGCAACAAGAATGGTGACGGTGACGGTCAGAGGCCATAGGAGTTTGGACATTGAGATTTCTCCGCGACTAGTAGTCGACGATCGCCAGTGATTTGAACGATCCGACGTCAGATACAGAGCGTTCGCGGTTCCGCTGCCGCCGCGCGAGTTCCTCAGACTGTGCAACTTGGTAGAGGCTCTCCAACTTCGTCTGTTCGTTCGTCAACATGCTCTGCTCCGCCTGTATTCGCGCCTGCAGATCCTGGATCGCCTTGGGATCTCTCGCAGTCCCTATCCGATCGACCAGCTGTTGCAACGCGGAGAAGCGCTGGCTGGTGTTCTGGTAGGCCCCCTGGCTCATGGCGCTGAACATGGCGGAAGCCTGGCGGCCTTGCTCGACGACCTGCCGCATCTCCGGACTCAGCGCGCTCATCTGCGAGCTCGAGAGGATGCTGTTGGCACGCATGATTGACTGGATCTGTCCCGACAGGCCCGCGTACCCGCCCGAGGTCGCGTTGACCGTGTTCATCAGTTCGCCGTAGCTGGACGGCAGGTAGTTTCGAGCGATGTCAGCGGTAGGTAGCAGCTGCTCCATGCCACGCGCACCGGTCATGGCGCTGTAGGTCTGCTGGAGCTGAGCGTTGGATTGAGTCAACTGCTCGTACTGGCGCTGCATGCCCGAAAGTTGCTGTTGCCAGGCGCCGAGCTGCTGGATCAGGTTGGCAACGGCGGCCATGTCGATGACCGGGATACCGGCCCTGGCCTGCCAAGGCATCGCGGCCGCGGCGACCGCGAGGATGAGGCCAATGAGTTGTCTACGCATGGTGGTGCTCCTTCGCTGTGGATGCGATCTGGCTGTGGGTGGGGTCGCGGGAGAGCGCGGCTCGAAACTGTGGCAGCCATTGCGCTGGCTCCGGACCGTGCTGCTCGATGACCTCGCGCATCAGGCGCACATTGGCCGTGCGTCCGGAGATGACTTGCAAGGCGTCGTCGAACCCCTGGAGGTCCAGCTGGGCGACCACGCTGACATGGTTCTGCTTGATCAGAAACTGCCGGGAGCCCGGCTCGAGTTCCTGCTTGATCAAGGCGAATTCCCGGTCCGTGAGATTGAAGCCCTGGGTGTATTCCGCGTACTCCGCCTCGGGGTTCGGGAACAGGATCTTGGTCGGGGTCTGCTCCACGATGGCGCGGGCGATCGATGAACCCAGGACGTGGCTGGTGCTCTGAGTGAAGGTGGCGATGTTGGCGTTCTTCTTGCGCCAGGTCTCGAGGCCGTTTTTCGCGAACCTGGCAAAAGCAGGGTCGTTCAGCAGCTTGGCGAATTCGTCCATCCAGCAGACCAGGGGGCGGCCGTCGACCATGCGGTTCACCAGATGGAAGAGATACATCGTGAGCGGGGCCCGGACGATGTCGTGATCGAGGAAATCCGTGACGTCGAAACCCACGAGTGCGTGCTGGTCGAGGATCGGCGCTATATCGTCAATCGGGTTGTCGAAGACCCACGCATAGTCGCCGTGCTCGGCCGCGCACCAGGGCCGCAGGCGGGCATGCACGCCTTCGGGGTCCGTCACGTCGAGGAACGCCGCCAGGCGTGACAGCCGGCGATAGGGCATGTCCAGGCGCAGCGTGCCTCGAAGCGCCTGGTCGAGGTCCTCCTCCTGCCGCACGGTGAGCGTGTCGGCCGGGCTGCGCAGGACCAGCCGGCGCAGCCATTGCCGCATGAAATCCAGGTTGTCGGCCACCCTGTCGTCGAGCTGCAGAGGGTTGCAGCCGGTCGGGACGCCGTTCTTGAGCGGCAGGTAGCGGCCGCCCAGCGCCCGGACCAGGATGTGCAGCCCCTCGTCCTTGTCGAAGATCACCTGCGTGGCGTCGAGCCGGTTGCAGATGGCGACCATGCAGAAGCCGAGCAGGGTGGTCTTGCCGGTCCCCACGGGCCCGACGCCCGTCACATGCCCCACGTCGCGGCGACTGCCGCCATCGGCTCGGCGGGGATCGCTCGCATGCAACGAGAAGTAGAACGGCGAGCCCGCGCGGGTCACGAACATGGCGAGCGCGTCGCCCCAGTAATTGCCTGTCGGCCTCCCGGTCGGGAAATTGTGAAACGGCGACATGCCTGCGAAATTGCGGCTCGTGATCGGCGCCTTGCGCGTCCGATAGGCGAAGTTGCCGGGCAGCTGCGCCCAGAACGCGGCCTCGAGCGCGAGGTCTTCGCGGGCCACGACCATCCCGGTATCTCCGAGGAGGTAGCGCGCCCGGGCGACGTTGTCGTTGAGTTGCTTGAGGCGAGGCAAGCCGTGGGGATCGCCCGTGCCGTCGACGGCATCGGCCAGCACGTGAAGCGTGAAGTGGTGGTCGCCCACGACGAATCGGTTGCTCATGAGGTCGTCGAGCGCATCCTTCAGTTCCTCGGCCTGCGAAACCGCCATGTCGCCGGCAGCGGCCATCCGGTGGTGCTGGCGGCTCATCATGTCGGTGGCCGTCCCCTTGCCGAGGAAAGTGAAGCTCTGGGTGAGCACGAACGGGAACGGCGCGGTCAGTAGCGCGCTGAACATGCCGGGCGCGCTGGGGGTCGGATACTCCTTGATTCCGAGGAAGGCGCCGACCCGGGTCTGGGTGCCGGTCCGGTACTCCATCGCCTCGTTGCCGAAGAAAGGCCGGCTCGTGGCCAGGACCTCGTTGAGCGGTGCCCGCGGCAAGGGCATGCGCTGCCATTCCCCGTTGAGCAGGAGGCCATGGAACTCCATGAGGCTCGAGAAGAGCACGTCGCTGCCGTCGCGGCGGTAGACACCCAAGGCCTCGGGGTCGTAGCGCTCCAGCGCCGCGAGCAGCTCCTGGCGCTTCTTGGCGCATTCGTCCAGCGAGTCACGCATCTCCGCGCGCGCGCCGTCCGGATCGGCCTTCTTGAGGAGGCGCAGCGCGACGTTGCCGATGCGCGTCGGCTGGGGACGGAAGACGAGCGAGACGTAGAGCTCGTTGACCATCAGGCGCTCCGCCGCCATCTGGTGCCGGTAGCGCTCCTCGACCTCCCGCGCGAAGCCGGGGACGGTGCGACCCCGCGGCCAAGCGCCGTCGCGACGCCGGATGACATGGCTCCAGAGCGCCAGGTTGGGCGAGGCGATGTTGCGCCAGAGCACGTTCAGGCGTTCGTGCCAGTTGTTGATGTCCTCGTCGTCCGCGCTCTCGAAACTGGTGCCGGCCAGGCGCAAGGTCTGGACGTAGTCGCCGGCGCGCGTGCGCGCCACGTGCGCATCGACATGGGCGACCAGGGGGATCATGCCGGCGGCACCCGCTTCGCGGCGCAGGAGGCGCTCCTTCTGCAGGCCCAGCGTCATGACGGCCTCCCGGGAAGGAGGACGTGCGCCGGGGGCTGACGCCGGCGTCCGCGCGCATCCGGCAGGTCCAGTGTCAGAGGGCTGTAGGAGTTGGCACGCCAGTGCCGCAGGTTGCCACCGAGCAGCGCCGGCAGGCGCGTGCGGCCCCAGAGCTGCAGCAGGTCGAAGAATTGGGGCTCGTAGAGGCAGACCAGGTAGAGCACGCCATGGATCGGGAGGAAGGCCAATAGCCAGGCCAGGTTCTTCGTCACGATGAAGGACTCGGTCGTGATCACGACGTTGACCATCATCGCGGAGTAGGTGACGCCCCACACCATCGACGGGCGCGTCATGCCGACGAAGAGGGTGTCGGCCACGATGCCCTGATTGCGGTCCATGCCCATTCGCTTCAGACGCCGAACATCCCGCGGATCCACGAGACGATCTGCGGCCCGCCGAACACCAGCACCGTGCCCAGCACGACGCCGACCATCCACCACCAGCTGATGCGGCCGAACCAGGCCATCACGCCGGACACCATCACCGCCACTGCGGCCAGCGGCGTCAGGATCGCGACCAGCTGGCTCTGCGTGGCGTTGGCCCCCGTGGCGAACGGGCTGCCGGCGGCCGCGACCTCGGGCAAAAGTGCTGCGAGCGCAGCCCACAGCAAAAGCTTCGCCGAGAGTCGGGTTCGCGGCCGGCTGTCGTTCCGGTTCAGACCAGGAGTTCGAGCCGGACCAGCGTGCTGCCGATCTCCAGGGTTTTCAGGTGGGTGACCAGCGTGTTCAGGTTGCGGTAGGTCCGCGGTCCGCGCGACCCCATCACCGTCGAGCGGCCGGGGCGCCAGGAGATGCGCGCCTGCAGGTGGTAGCGCCCGGGCTCCCCCTCCACGACGATGAGTTCGTTGACCGCCCGCCGGTGCAGGAAGTCGACCAGCTCGAGCGCGGTCAGCTCGTTGCGGGCGGGTGGCGGCTGGAGCTCCGTGTTCCCCGGCGTGTCGCGACGCATCGTTGCCATGGCTTTCCTTGTTTTCTCGGGATGGCGCAGGATTGTGATCGAGACGGCAGCGGGGCATGGTGCTCTACTCCAGACGGCGGGTGGTGGCGTGGCGCGTGGCGTCGGCGCCCGATGGGGTGGCGAGGGACACGGGCTTGGCGCGGGCGGGCGTGGCCCGGGCGTAGACGTCCCACCAGCGAGCGGCAGGCGGGACGTGCTTGATGGTCGCCGGCTTGGCTTCCGCGGCGGGGAGCTTGGCGGCGTTCGATGCCGGCGGGCCGGGCAGCCCGGCATGGGACTGTGCAGACTCGATTTCGCGCTTCAGCGCCTCGATGTCCTGGAGCAGGCGGGCGCGTTGAGCTTGCGCTTGGTCGGCCCCGACGGTGTCGCTGGCGGCCAGGCGCTCGGCCCGGCGCTTGGCCATCGCCTCGACGGCTTGCAGGGATTGACGCAGTTCATCGCGCAGGATGCGCAGGCGCTCATCGTCGCGTGCCGTTTGCTCGATCGCTGTGACGGCGGGACGCGTATCGGGAACGACCGGCTCCGCGGGTGCCGGCCCGGCGCCGAGCAGAAGCAGGAGCGCGACGCAGCCCACGGCCGAAGGCGCTGCCCAGGCTTTCAACACCGCACCCATGCGTTGACGAGACCCTGCTTCCATGGGCGCACTTCACCACAACGCAAAGGTCACAGTCAAGACGGATTGATAATTTATTTTGCTATGGTTAGCGATAGCACATGTAGACGAGCGATTTGTTTGGGACTACGCTGCGGTCACTGGCGAACAGTGATCGAGGGCCGCTCTGAGAAGTCGCGCGAGACGACGCGACGAGCGAGGCGATGCGTTGATCGTAGGCCCTCGAGATGCGTCACTCAACGGGCCGCGTGCTGTATCGCAGCAAGAGCGGAAACAGGAAGTTTCGCAATTGTCGGTCGAAGGTTCTCAAATGCCGTGAAGGAGCCGCAAATGCGTGTGTTGGTCCTGACGAATCAGAAAGGCGGCGTCGGCAAGTCGACGTTGAGTGTCCTGCTGGCGCAGTGGCTCGCCGAACGACACCGACTGCGCGTGGGCGTGATCGATCTCGATACGCAGGCCAACGCCTCGAAGTCTTTGGCGCGGTTCGGCAGCGGGCGCGAGGCGGCCGAACTCTTCGAGACGCACGGGATCCGACCGATGGCGGCGACGGCAGCTTCCCTCACGCTCTTCGCAGGCACGAAGCGGCTCGCAGACCTCGAGCTCGCCAAACCCGAAATCATCCTTCCCGCCTTCCGTCGGCAGGTCGCGACGCTCAGTGGAGACTTCGACGTCGTTGTGATCGACACGCCACCGTCGCTCGGCCTGCGCATGAGCGCCGCGCTGATCGCGGCGACGCACGTGGCATGTCCCATCGAGCTCGAGGAATACAGCATCGACGGAGTCACCGACATGCTCAAGACGATCTTCGGCGTGCAGCGGCGCTACAACCCCGGGCTGCGCCTGGCCGGGCTCGTGGCCAACCGCTTCAACCCGCACTCTGTGCGCCAGAGAGCTGCGCTGCACGACCTGGTGGCGCACTACAGCGAGTTCGTGGTTCCGGCCAAGATCTCCACGCGTTCGGCCATCCCCGAGGCGCTCGCTGCGGGGGTGCCGCTGTGGCGCCTGGCCAAGAGTTCGGCGCGCGATGCGGCGGCCGAGGTCTCGGCGGTGTTCGATCTTCTCAAGCAGCGCATCGACGGGGCCGATGTGCCGCTGACAGTGCAGGAGGGCCGAGAATGAACAGCGTCGATTCCCTCGACCTCAGCGCCTTGGCCCAGTTCAAGGCCAGCTCGTTGCTGGCGGAGGTCGATCGCTCCCCCAACGCAGTCGCAGGCAAGCCCCTTCAGCTCGAGGTCCTGCAGATCGACTTCGATGTCGCCCAGCCGCGGCGCACGATCAGCGAGATCTCGATCGCGGAACTGGCTCAGTCGATCCGCCTGCACGGCGTGTTGGAGCCGATCTCTGTGCGATCTCATGCCGAGATTCCCGGTCGCTATGTCGTCAATCGCGGCGAGCGGCGGCTGCGCGCCTGCCGCATGGCGGGCCTGGACCGTGTTCCGGCCTTCCTGGACGAACGCCAAGACCCCTACGCGCAGGCGGCGGAGAACCTGCACCGCGAGGACATGTCACCCTTCGACCTGGCGCACTTCATCGCCGAACGCGAGCAGGAAGGGCAGGCGAGAGCGGAGATTGCCCGGCGCCTCGGGAAGCCGCGCTCCTTCATCACCGAGGCCGCCGCCTTGATCGATGCGCCGGCACGGGTGCGTGAGGCCTTCGATCAGGGACGACTCGGCGCCGATTTGCGGGTGCTGTATCGACTCGCGGGCGCCATGAAGGAACGCCCGGTGGAGACCTCCTCGGTGCTGGCGGGCGCGGGTCCGATCAGCCGGGCCAACGTGGACGCGTTGCTCTCGGGTGTGGGCGCTCCTCAGACCGACGCCGCCGGACACGCCGGCGGGGATGCGTCGGCGCGTTCGGCACGCGTCGCCGGTGCAGGTCGGACCGTGTTGGTGGTGGAGCACGGTGGGCGGCGAGGCTCGTTGCGCCTGAAGGCCCACGACAAGGATGTGGGCGAGGTGCGCTTCGGGGATGGCAGCCGCACGCTGGTGCGACTCGCAGAGTTGCGGCCCCTGTGCTGGGCCACCGAGGAGTAGCCAATGAATCACGCCCTGGACGAGACCCATGCGGCTCACCGCGCGCCCAAATCCCGGGCTGCGATGCAGCCGCTCATGCTGAGGCTCCTGGTCGGTTTGTGTGTTGTCGCGCTGCAGGCAGTTCGGATCGCCTGCTGCGCCTTGCTGGTGCTCGTCGAGCCGGTGCTGCGCGCGACGCTGGTGCCGATCGCGTATCTTGGATTCCTCGTGACGCTGGTGTTCGGATTCCTGATCGGCGATCCGCGCTTCCCGCGCTGGGGCATGCTGGCGTTCTCGGTGGGAATGCTGATGCTCTATTGGTTATTCTTGGGTTTGATGAGCCTTTTCATGACCTTGCCTGCGGACCATGACTGTCGTTGACGCCCCGCTGCTGGAGCGCGTGGCGCGCGAGCGCCGTTTCGACGCCCGCACGCTGGAGATCGCGCGGCGGCTGTTCATCGAGAATGAAACCCCGAAAAAGCTCGCCACTGAATACGGGGTCATTCACCAGCGCATCTACGCCATTCGCAAGCTGGTGCAGGAAGCCGTCGAGAGCTACCGGCTGCCCGAAGGCTGGTCCGAGGTGACCCTGCGCGGGCCCGCCGATCTGGTGCGCGCGACAGCCACCCAGTTCGAGGCGAAGAAGCGCGCTCGCCTGCAGTCGACGCAGTAGGGGCGCAAGACCAGAATTAGCAACGGACCGCGGCGAGCTTTCCGAACGCGGTCGGGAGCGGAATGGCGCGGCGTTCTCAGGCTTGCTTCGCGAAATCCTGCAAGGTCTTGCCGCTGTCGAGCGCCGCCTTCAGCCACCCGGGCTTCGGGCCGCGGCCGGTCCACGAATTTCCCGCGTCGTCGCTGTAGTTGATCTTCGAGGGCGCGCGCTTGGCCTTCTTCTCCGTCGATTTGCTGGTCGACGCGTGCGACTGCGCCTTTTCCATGGAGGAAGCGAGACTCGACTTGGAACCGGAAGTCGAGCGGAACTCGTCGATGGAGCGACCTGCGGCGAGTGCGTCGCGCAACCAGCGGGGACGCGGACCGCGGCCCGACCAGTTGTTGCCTGCACCATCGCTGAACTGCGCCGATGCCTTGGCCGGGCGCTTGCCCGCGGACTTGGAAGATCCTGCGCCGGGACCGAGACCAAGGTGCGCAGCCGTCAGGCCGTAGTGCGCGATCGCGACCTTGATGCGCTCGATGACGCCCTGGACCTCGGAGTTGCGCAGGGCATCCGCCTGCTTTTGCAACTGTTCGATCTGCTTCTGGATCTGCTTGTAGGTTTGTGCCATTGCTTGCTTTCTCTTCTTTGAGGTTGAAAGTACTGCGACTCCCTTGGGACGTGATTCTGCCAGTCCTGATGCGAAAGATGATGAATTGGCATGAAGCGTGTTCAATATCCTCGGAATATCCGCAGCATCGCAACTGGTATTGAAAGCCTTTTCAAGTTGGCGACGTGCACTCAGACCACGTCCACCGGGCCGATCACGACGTATTTGTAGCGATCCATGACGGCCACTTCAACGCCTAACCAGCGCGCTACTTCTTCGGGTGTGGTTCCACGTCGTAGTTGCCGCATCGCAAAGGTGTGTCGGAGCTTGAAGGTTCCGCCTTCGTTGTCATCGAGACCTGCCTCCGCGAGCAACTGCCTGGTTGCCGCGTAGTGGGACTGCTTGCTCCAGGGCTTGCCCGTCCCCGTTGCTGGAAGCAGCATGTCGCCCGGAATCTGTCGTTCCGAACGAACCCGGAGCCAGTGCTGCAGGAGTTCGCCGGCCCAAGGGGCGATCGGAGTCTCGCGCGCTGGCGCGTCGCCGATGGCGGGTATCGAGATCTTCCACGGCCGATCCCGCACGCGGCCGCCTCGCGAGATCGGCGAATCCAGCGTGAGCGCACGCACCTCTGCGGGTGTTAGCCCACCACCCAGATGCAGCGCGACTGCAACGCGATTACGTAGTTCCTGCCAGGTAAATGCTGCGTGGGCATCACGCCGTGCGCCGCTGGCACCGGGGCGAGGGCGCGCGTTGGACAGGAACGCGATCAGGTGCTTCGCCTCGGCCACTGAAAGGAATTCTGGCAACGGGTCGCCGCTGGCGGCTTCCGCATAGCGCACCTGCGGGTTCTCGGCGAGCCAGTCGGACGCCGCCGTGTTCGGCGCTTCGTCCGACTGCGCTGCGTGGTGGCGCAGCACCCGGTCGATCAGGCGCAACAGGCGAAGGGCGTGCCGGGGGCTGAGGGAAAGGTCTGGGCTTTTCATGCCGAAGCGAGCTGCCTGGAAAGCCTGCAGATCCCGGGCGTCGAGCGACTTCAGCGTGACGGCTGGCGACTGGCCCAGACACCAGCCCATGAAACCGCGCCACATCTCGCGGTACACCTCGATCGATCCCGGCTGCCGCAGGGCGCCGGCCGCGCGCTGGTCGGCGAGCCACTGCTCGAAGGCATCGAGCAGGCCCCGCTGCGCTGGCGTTTCGTCAAAAAGGGAGAGGGAGGACATTCTATAAATATACTAACGGACCAGGCGTTTGATTTCAAGGCTTGTTTTGAGTTCAAAGGTGCTTTCTGAGACAGTGTACGGTTCACACAATTCGCTGAGGCTTTCCGTTAGTACATTAACTAATAGTCGCCGCGGATGTCTGTTGCTGCTGGCCGATGGGACGGCGAGCCTGGTTGTCGAGGCGCCACTCGCGCAACAGCTCATCCGTCGCGATATATGCTGACGCAGATGAACCTGACGCGCATCCTGGAAGCTCCGCCAAACTTCGACCGCAGTGCGCAGTTGAATCGACAGGTCGAAACCTTGATTGAGAAGCTGCCATGACGGCTATGACACCCGACCCGCCTGAGTACGCAAGCGTCCACGCCGACATCGTTGCACTGCTGGAGGCTGCCCGAGCGGCCGCCGCGCGTACCGTCAACGCGCTGATGACCGCCACCTACTGGGAGGTCGGCCGACGCATCGTCGAATTTGAGCAAGGTGGACAGGAACGCGCCGTCTACGGCGAAGCCCTGATCGAACGCCTGTCCGCCGACCTGTCAGCTCGATTTGGCCGTGGATTCAGTCGGCAAAACCTGTGGCAGATGCGGCTCTTCTACACGACTTGGTCAGCAGACCAGATTCCCCAGACACTGTCTGGGGAATCTGTCGGTCGCGCAAAACTCCCGACGGTGTCTGGGACATCTCCCAACCTTCCTGCTCTCACTCGAACTTTTCCGCTCCCCTGGTCGGCCTATGTGCGCCTTCTGTCGGTCAAGAGCCCGCCGGCCCGTGCCTTTTACGAAACTGAGGCGCTACGCGGCGGCTGGTCCGTGCGTCAACTCGATCGCCAGATCAATAGCCAGTTCTACGAGCGCACAGCACTATCCAACAACACGTCGGCGATGCTGGCGAAAGGCGAAGTGCCCCAGCCTGGCGATGCCATCACGCCCGAGCAGGCGATCAAGGACCCGTTCGTGCTCGAGTTCCTGAGCCTCAAGGACGAGTATTCCGAGTCCGAACTCGAAGAGGGCTTGATCCAGCACCTGGCCGACTTCCTATTGGAGTTGGGCGACGACTTCGCTTTCGTCGGCCGGCAACGACGGCTACGCATTGACGACAGTTGGTTCCGCGTTGACCTCTTGTTCTTCCATCGCCGACTCAGGTGCCTACTGATCATCGACCTCAAGGTCGGTAAGTTCAGCTATACCGACGCTGGGCAAATGCACCTGTACCTCAACTACGCCCGGGAGCATTGGACAAGGCCTGGCGAGAACCCACCAGTGGGCCTGATTCTTTGCGCGGAGAAGGGCGCTGCTGAAGCGCACTATGCGCTTGAGGGATTGCCCAACAAGATTCTGGCAGCCGAGTACCAAACCATACTGCCAGATGAAAAGCTACTGGCTGAGGAATTGGATAAGACGCGGCGTGAGTTGCAGGCTCGACGGATCGGAAAAGGGCGAGGGCGAAAAGACAGTGAATGAGAGCCTGCTTCGACAGCGAGTGCCGACGGTAGAAGGCCACGACTTCCTGCCCGACATGGGCAGAATGACCCTGTGATTGCAGTTGGGCGCCGAGCATGGCTGTTCGCCGGCATCGCGCTCGCCGGTCAGCGTGCCGCGATCGTGATGAGCTTGGTGAGTTGGCCAAGCTGCACGGGCACGATCCGTGGGCCGACCTCAATGATGTCCCGACCCGGCTGCCCACGCAGTTGAACCGCCGCATCGAAGAACTGCTTCCCCACAACTGGCATCCCGCGCGCTGAGCACGCCGCCGCTACGGCGGCGATGCTCGTCCGCCCGTCAACTATGGGACTGCCAGCCGCTTACCCTGCGCTGCTGCCAAGAATGGTTGGCGCCGATGGGTGTGTGCATGCGAAGAATATGAAGTACTGCGAAAGGCCTCGCCTTGCGCGACTGGAGTTGGAAAGGTCAATCAGTCCGCAGCGAACCGGAGAGGGGCGCCAGTGCTCAGGCCGCGACAGCTTCGCTCGAAGCGGCCTGCACGGGGATCTGGGCGCGCTCTTCCTTGATGCGGTTGGCGTCGTCGACGACTCCAGCCTCGGCCGATGCGCCGCCACCTGCTCCTCCGGCACCAGGCCGAAGGCCGCGATGATGATCAGGTCGCCCACCGCTGCACGCCGAGCGGCCGAGCCGTTGACCGAGATGATGCCGGTGCCACGCTCGCCGCGGATCGCGTAGGTGACGAAGCGCTCGCCGTTGTTGATGTTCCAGATGTGGACCTGCTCGTTCTCGGTCATGCCGGCAGCGTCCAGCAGGTCTTCGTCGATGGCGCAGGAGCCTTCGTAATGCAGTTCACAATCGGTGGCCGCGACACGGTGAATCTTGAATTTGAGCAGGGTGCGGAATATGGTAAGGAAGCACTTTCTCTCGAATACGGAAGGATGAGGGGCGCCTCAGCCGGCTGGCACCGCGGCGATGCTGACCTGCCCCCTCCCAGCCGTACCAGCGTAGTGGCAGCGAAGTCCGTCAACTTGGAGAATGACGGACATGAGAAAGAGCAGATACACCGAGGAGCAGATCATCGGTTTCATCAAGCAGGCCGAGTCCGGCTTGCCGATCAAGGATCTGTGCCGCAAAGGCGGCTTCAGCGACGCGACCTTCTACAAATGGCGCGCCAAGTACGGCGGCATGGACGTCCCCGACGCCCGGCGGCTGCGTGAACTCGAGGCGGAGAACAACAAGCTCAAGAAGCTGTTGGCAGAGGCTCACCTGGACATCCACGCGCTGAACACGGCCTTCGGGGTAAAGCGTTAGCCCCACAGGCCAAGCGTGCCGCCGTCGCAACCATGATCGAGCAATGTGATCTGAGCGAACGGCGTGCATGCAGGCTTGTGGGGCTCTCCCGTGACAGCTATCGCAATCCACCCGAGGTCGATGCCATGACGCAAGAGCTCAGCAGCAAGATCGTCGAGATCGCACATGCGCGCCGGCGCTTCGGCTATCGGCGTATCCACGACATGCTGCGCCCGCACTTCCCGGGCGTGAACCACAAGCGCGTCTACCGCCTGTACAGCGCCGCCAATCTGGCGGTGCGCAAGCGCAAGAAGGTCAGGCGCCCTGCCAGCGAACGCGTGCCGCTGCAACTGGCTACGACGGTCAATGAGGTCTGGAGCATGGACTTCGTCAGCGATAGCCTGAGCACCGGACGGCGCATCAAGTGCCTGACGGTGGCTGACGACTTCAGCCACGAGTGCGTCAGCATCTCGGTGGACTGGGGCATCTCTGGCCAGTACGTCACGCGGCTGCTCGACCAGGCGGCTGTCTTCAGGGGCTACCCGCTGGCCGTGCGCACCGACAACGGGCCGGAGTTCACCAGTCGTGCGTTCATGGGCTGGGCGCAGACCCATGGCATCCGCCACATCCTGATCGAGCCCGGAAGGCCCATGCAGAACGGCTACATCGAGAGCTTCAACGGCAAGTTCCGTGACGAGTGCCTGAACGAGCAATGGTTTGAGACGCTGCCGCAGGCCAGGTCGGCCATCACGCTCTGGCGCCAGGACTACAACGAGGTCAGGCCCCACAGCAGTTGCCAGCGAATGCCACCGGCGAAGTTCGCCGAGCTGCATCGCCAGCGCGCTGGCGACGCAGCTCGATCCAGCTCAACAACCACCGAGATCAATTAATCTTGCAACCCCGGACTTCCTCGTTATGAATGGCACGGCAGGAGGGGGCAGGTCAAGGTTCTGTCGCAATAGCAGCGCTGGGCCGAGCATTTATGCGTCGTGCTTTTCGCTCAAAAAGCCAGCGAGTAGAACTTCGACGCCGCGGGCGAGTTGTGGCCTTGAGGGCAGTCAAGCTGACCCTTCCTGATCATGTGCATCAGTTCGATCCCGGCGAGCAGGATCCGCGCGCAGCGAAAGGACTTGAATCCGAGCATCGGCCGTACGATGCGCTTGATGGCCCGATGGTCTTGTTCGACGATGTTGTTGAGATACTTCGATTGGCGCATCTCGATGTCGGCACCGGAGTCGGCATTGATGCTCAGGATGGCAGCGGTGTTGGCGCCGCTCTTGTCGATGGTGATCTTCTCAGGCACGCCATGCAGGCTGATAGCTCGCTCCAGAAATCTGCGTGCGGCGGCATGGTCTCGCTTCGCACGCAACAGAAAATCGATCGTATCGCCGTTGCGGTCGACCGCCCGGTAAAGGTATTTCCACTGGCCGGCGACCTTGACGTAGGTCTCGTCCATGCGCCAACTCGTGCCAATGGGGCGTTTGCGCCGCCGAAATACCGCCGCCAGCACCGGCAAGATCTTTATCGCCCAGCGATGCACTGTCGCATGATCGACGAACACCCCCGCTCCGCCATCATCTCCTCGATGTGCCGGAGGCTCAGCGGATAGGCCGCGTACCAGCGCACGCAGGTGAGCATCACTTCCAACGGGTAGTGCATGCGCTTGATCACCATCTTCAGGGCTCTGATCATTGATGGCGCCTCGGATTTCATGCGGCCGAAGACTACCGTGCATCGTTACTGCGACAGAACCCTTCTGGGGCATGGAATGGTCCAAGTCGAGGGCATTGCGCGACGACCTGTCGATCAAGCTGGCGCTGGCCGACAAATCCCTGACGCGCGAGGACCGCGCGGCGCTCGCGGCGTCGGAATCCCGAATCGCCCAGCTGGAGGCTGCAATCGAGGCGGTCCAGGCCGACCCGTCGAAACGCGACGTCGCACAGCAGGCCCTGCTCAAGGAAAGGCTGGACTACAACCGCACCTTCGCCGCCGCCGAGGCGCGCAGCCCTGCACTTCGTCTGGCTTCGATGTCGAGGATCCAACGGCCGGATAACGCGAAGGAGATCCTGAAGCCGGATGAGGTGTATCTCGGCTACCTGACGCGACGGGTCGACGGGCCCCTCTTCGAGGTGCTGATCGCGGTGCTCGAACCCACGGGCCGCCTGACGTTGGCGGGCCCTGTCACGGCCCTGGGACTCGAGAACTCGGTGGCAAGCTTCGTGCGGATCCTCTCGGGCGCTGGCGGCCTGAACGATGTGGCCCGACACGGGCAGGATCTGTTTCGCATCGGTGATGCGTTCTTCATCGACGATGCCAACAAGTCGTATCCGCAGGCCCTGACCATGGGGTCAATCGGTCCGTTACGCGAGACACTGTCGAATTCGCTATTGCCGGGTGCTGTACGCGACATCGTGGCGCGATACCCCCGGTGGATCGTCTCGCCCGGCGGGGCGCTCTGGAATGTGCCGTTCGAAGCGCTGGACGATGGCAAGGAGTTGGTGGTCGACAAGAGGATCGTGCGCTACGCGCACTCGTGGAGCATGCTCACTTTGCTGAACTCAAAGGCCAAGGCGCGAGATCAGCTGCCTCCCGTGGAGTTGCTCGCGATCGGCGGGGCGACCTATGTGGATCGGGTGCTGCCGCCCGGGGTGCCCGGCGATGCTTTTCTTGACCTGAAGGACCTCAAGTACTCTGACGAGCAGCTGCTTCGCGTCGCTCGGACGTATGGACTCGTGGAGGGTCGCTCGCTCTTTCGCGGTGCCAGCGCAACCCGCAAGACCATCATGGCGCTTCAGTCTTCGGGCGAACTGGCGCGAGCGCGCATGATTCTGCTGTCTGCGCACGGCTACCTGAATCAGGCGAATCCCGCGCGCAGTGCCGTGGTGCTGGGGCGGCCCACCGATGGCACCGAGGCAGACCGATACTTGAGTGCGCATGACATCGCCCGGCTGTCGCTCAACGCCGATGTGGTCATGGTGTCTTACATGGACACCCGCCGTTGTGCAAGTGGATGTGGCGATGAAGGCAATCGGGTACTGGCTGCAGTCTTACTGGAATGGACGCCCCCTTTCTCCGGCGTTCGCCGGCTGCCAGAGTGTCAGCGGGCGATATTGCCCACTGCATATCGGAGGCATCTCATGAAGATCACGACGATTGGTTTGGATCTCGCCAAGAACGTCTTTCAGGTGCACGGCATCAACGAGCACGGCGTCCCCGTACTTCGCAAGCAGCTCAAACGCAACCAGGTTGCACCGTTCTTCGCGCGCTTGGAGCCCTGCTTGATCGGCATCGAAGCCTGCGGTGGGGCGCACTATTGGGCGGCCAAGCTTGCTGTGCTGGGGCATCGCGTGAAGATGATGGCGCCCCAGTTCGTCAAACCATATGTCAAGACCAACAAGAATGACGCGCTTGATGCGGAAGCTATTTGCGAGGCCGTCACCCGACCGAACATGCGGTTCGTTCCGGCGAAGTCACCCGAGCAGCAGTCTGTGCTGGCGCTGCACACGGCGCGTGAGAGCTTCGTCCACGCACGCAGTGCCCAGGCAAACCAGATTCGCGGGCTGCTGATTGAGTTCGGGCTCATCATTCCCCAAGGCATTCGTCATGTCTACGAGACGGTTCCAGGGCTGATTGAGGATGCCAGCAATGAGCTCCCCGGACGCTTCAGGCTGCTGATTGATCGGCTGCTGCAGCACCTCAAGGAACTGGACCGGCAGGTCCGTGAACTCGAGAGGGAGATCGAGGTATGGCATCGCGGCAACGAGGTCAGCCGTCGCCTAGAGACGATTCCAGGCATCGGCCCCATCACCGCAAGCGCGCTGGTGGCCAGCGCCGGCGACCCGACCAACTTCAAGAACGCGCGGCAGTTCGCCGCATGGATCGGGCTGGTGCCGCATCAGAGCTCCAGCGGAGGCAAGACCAAGCTGCTGGGCATCAGCAAGCGCGGCGACGTCTACCTTCGGACGCTGCTGATCCACGGGGGCCGTGCGCTGGTGCAGTTGGCCAAGACGCGAGCTGACCGAGCCGACACCTGGCTGGGCAGGTTGGTTGGCCGTCGACATCACAACATTGCGGCCGTGGCGATGGCCAATAAGAACGCGCGGCTAGCGTGGGCGTTGCTGTCCACGGGCAAGGCCTATGAACCCATGCATGCGCCGACAGCAGCGGCGTAGCGCGCGCAGCGCGCGAACGTCGGCGCATCACGTAAAGACTCTCTCACAGGTTGCTATGGCAATCGATCGTTGATGGCAATACAGGTAGGACCGGGGCTGGTCAAACCTGACGGATATAACGAGCTTCGAGCTCGCAGTCTTATTGAGGAGCCAGCCAGCGCATTCCATCAGGGCCGAAGCGCTTCATGCGTCTGAAGGTCGGATGTATGTCTGCAATCTTCTCCTGCTCGCCAGCAACGTGACATAGCCTTGCAAACTGGGGGCGTCCATGTATA